>NZ_CP066308.1:282500-497500 GCF_016406105.1 Brevibacillus composti | reverse complement strand
CTCCTCATTGTTCGTATTCTTTTCGTTTGAAGAAGAAAAGCAGAATAGCCGTGGCGCTGGATATCATCAAAAACAGCACGACCGCAAGCGCGGAACCCAGTCCGATCGACTCCCCGCCATCCACCGAGCCAAAGGCCAAGCGATAAAAATAGGTCGCCAGCACGTCCGTGGAATAGTAGGGACCGCCCTGGGAGCCTTGCATCGCGAAGATCAGCTCAAACGCCTCAAAAGCGCCGATAAATGTCAGGATGGTCATCACCATCACCGCAGGCATCGCCAACGGCAGCGTGATCCGAAACAGCATCGTCAGACCCGATGCCCCGTCTACTTTGGCCGCGTCATAGATCTCCGAGGGGATCGCCTGCAAGCCGGCTAAGAAGATCAGCACCGCAAAGCCCAGCCCATACCAGCTGTTCACCAGGATAATCGTGTACAAGGCGGTGTCGGGACTGCCCAGCCAGGGTCTCGCCCACTCCTCCAGGCCAATAAAGGATAGAAACGTATTGAGCGCTCCGTAGGTCGGGTTTAGGATCAGGCTGAACAGAAAACCGACGACGATCACCGAGAGAAGCTTGGGCAAAAAGATCACCGTCTTGAAAAACTCTTTTCCGCGTATTTTGCTGGTAATGAGGAGCGCGAGAATAAACGCAACCATCAGTTTGGAAATTACGGTAACGATAAAAAAAATGACATTATGGCCAAAGCCGCGGTAAAACATCTCCTGAAAGGGCGACTCCGTAAACAGGCGAATGAAATTCTCAAGTCCGATAAATGTGCCTCGCTGCAGCCCGTTCCATGAGTAAAAGCTGTTCCAGAATGCGGAAAAAATCGGGTAGACCTGAAACCAGACATAGACCACCAGAGCAGGCAGGAGCAAAGCATGCACCAAATGCTTTTTCCAGTTCATCCTCTTTTTCACGGTGATCTGCCGCTTTTTGTCCGTCCATTTTTCCAACAGGGCCACTATTTTCGACCTCCCCCAGCTGATAAAAGCGGTACAGCCGCCAGGCTTCGGAAAGCCGCCAAGCTGTACCGCTCCCCCTCTCACGCAAATGGCATGGCGCCGTCTCTCACCTATTTCACCGGCTGAAACCACTTGTCCGCAGATGCTTGCGTGGCGTCGGCTACCTGCTCGACCGTCAATTTGTCGATATACATGCCTTGAAGCGAATCTTCAAAGGTCGTTTTGGTCGTCGGGGTTCCCTCGCCAAAATGAACCAGCATCAGATACGGCACCATGCTTTTTTCACTGAGCTGCGTCATTTTTTGGACGAGCGGATTTTTGGGAGTGACTCCCGGAATGGCGCTCAGGCGATTCAATTCATCGCTGAACCGCTGACCGAACTCTTGGGAGGCGAGGAATTCCATCAAAAGCTTCGCCTCTTCGGGATGTTTGGTCGATTTGACAATCCCGTAGGAGCCATCCACCCAGTTAACCATGGGGGCATCGCCTCCCTTTTCCTTGGCAAGTCCCGGGATGAAATCCAGCTCCATGTCCGGATTTAATTTTTCAAAGGTCTCCAGACGGTAGCTTCCATTGATGTACATCCCCGCCTTGCCCGTGTAGAAAAGGGCTTGCGCATCTTTGTCGTCGATCGCGACAAAATCTTGCGGGAAAAACGGCGCCAGCTCTTGCATCCGTTGGATCGACTCCACGAAAGCGGCGTCTTTAAAATTGCTCTCCCCTCTGAGCATCTTCTCGATATAATCATTTCCCCCAATGGAGCCGGGTGCGATCACGCTGTGGGTAATCGACAAGAGGTAAGCGGCTTTGCCGGATTGGGCGATCGGCGTGATTCCTTTGGCTTTCAGGGCTTCGCACACGGCGATCAATTCGTCCCACGTCTGCGGCGGCTGCAGGCCATTGTCGGCAAACAGCTTTTTATTATAGAAGATCACGGCCGAGTTAATCGACAGCGGCACGCCGTAGACCTTGCCGTCGCTTCCGCGTGCGGCATCGAGATAATCCTTGGGGATGTCGCTCACTCCTTTGAGATCGTCAAGCGGAAGCAGATAACCGGCATCCGCGATAGAGGCAGCGATCGTATACGGCCGCAGCTGCAGAATATCGACGCCCGATCCCGCTGTCAGGGTGTTGGTCACGATCGTGTTGTACTCCGTCGACTTAAAGGGCTTGAACTTGACCTTGATGTGCTCATGCTTCTTTTCAAACTCGGCAAGGATTTTGGCGTACGCGTCCTTGTCCTCCGTCCGCCAGCTGTACATTACCAGTTCCACAGGCTCTTTCTGGGGCTCTTGGGCGGCTGGCTGGCTGGTCCCTTCGGCGGGTTTGGCTGCCGGAGGACTCGCACTGCATGCAGCCAGGAAGAATACGAGCAGGAAAGAAAACAGAATGACGCCAACTCTTCTCATTGCTTCCATCTCCTCCACTTTCATTAACTGATAACGGACCGTTCTACAGAAATTGGAGTAAAATTTTGTTGTCCATAATAAAGTCGAGAAATATTTTTACAACCATAGTATTTGTACTTTTCCAAAAATAGTACATAGCAAAGGTGTGGAGAAGAAGAAAATCGGGAATGGAAAAAAGTCGGCGAGGAGCAAAAACAGGGGCATGGGAGGAAGCGTATCAATAAAAAAGAGACAGACCCTAAGGTCTGTCTCCCACGAAACGGCGGTCCGTTTCTTACATCATGCCCATGCCGCCCATGTCTGGCATGCCGGCCGGTCCTTTGTTTTCTTCTGGTTTGTCGGCAACGACTGCTTCTGTCGTCAGGAGCATAGCTGCGACGGATGCAGCGTTGGACAGAGCGGAACGAGTTACTTTCGCTGCGTCCACGATACCTGCTTCCAGCATGTTTACCCACTCTTCGGTAGCAGCGTTGAAGCCGATGCCTACCGGTTCTTTTTTCAGGCGCTCAACGATAACAGAGCCTTCGAGGCCTGCGTTGGCAGCGATTTGACGAACTGGCTCTTCCAGCGCGCGGAGTACGATTTGTACACCCACTGCCTCTTCGCCTTCTGCAACTACCTTCTCAACTGCTTTGATTGCATTTACGAGAGTCGTACCGCCACCAGGTACGATACCTTCTTCCACAGCAGCGCGAGTGGAGTTGAGGGCATCCTCGATGCGCAGTTTCTTCTCTTTCAGTTCGGTTTCGGTAGCAGCGCCCACTTTGATAACCGCTACGCCGCCGGACAGTTTCGCCAGACGCTCTTGCAGTTTTTCGCGGTCGAACTCGGAAGTGGTGTCTTCGATTTGTTGACGGATTTGAGCCACGCGTGCGTCGATGTCGGCTTTGTTGCCTTCGCCTTCGACGATGGTGGTGTTTTCTTTGGTAACGACAACTTTGCCGGCACGGCCCAGTTGATCCAGCTTGGTGGATTTCAGTTCGAGACCCAGTTCTTCGGTGATCACTTCACCGCCAGTCAGAGTCGCGATGTCACCCAGCATAGCTTTGCGGCGGTCGCCGAAGCCAGGAGCTTTTACCGCTACTGCTGTGAAGGTACCGCGCAGTTTGTTTACCACGAGGGTAGCCAGCGCTTCGCCTTCTACGTCTTCTGCGATGATCAGGAGAGGCTTGCCGCTTTGTACGACTTGCTCCAGAACAGGCAGGATTTCCTGGATGTTGGAGATTTTCTTGTCAGTGATCAGGATGTACGGGTTGTTCAGAACCGCTTCCATCTTGTCCGTATCGGTGATCATGTACGGAGAAGCATAACCGCGGTCGAATTGCATACCTTCTACTACATCCAGCTCAGTAGTAAAGCCTTTGGACTCCTCAACGGTGATGACGCCGTCTTTGCCCACTTTTTCCATGGCTTCCGCGATCAGTTCGCCTACTTCTTTGTCGTCAGCGGAGATAGCGGCTACTTGTGCGATCGCACCTTTGCTTTCTACCGGCTTCGCGATCGACTTGATTTCTTCTACAGCAGCGCGAACAGCTTTGTCCATACCGCGACGGATTACCATCGGGTTGGCGCCGGCTGTTACGTTTTTCAGACCTTCACGAATCATGGCATAAGCCAGAACGGTTGCAGTCGTAGTACCGTCACCGGCTACATCGTTGGTTTTGGTCGCGACTTCTTTTACCAGTTGCGCACCCATGTTTTCATAGGCGTCTTCCAGTTCGATTTCTTTTGCGATGGTCACGCCGTCATTGGTGATCAGCGGGGAACCGAATTTTTTCTCCAGAACCACGTTGCGGCCTTTTGGACCGAGGGTTACTTTAACGGCATTTGCCAATGTTTCAACACCGCGGAGCATCGCGCGGCGAGCATCTTCAGAGAACTTGATTTGTTTTGCCATCTGTACTCAACCTCCTGCGTTATGTGTATAACGATTGAAAATGGGTTTGGTCTGTACCTTGCCGTTTACATCCTTAGCCGATGATAGCCAGGATGTCGGATTCGCGAAGCACGAGGTATTCTTTGTTATCCACTTTCACTTCGGTGCCGGCGTATTTGGAGAAAATAACTTTGTCGCCTTCTTTTACTTCCAAAGCAATGCGCTCTCCGTTGTCGGAAACACGACCGGAACCTACTGCAACGACACGCCCTTCTTGCGGTTTTTCCTTCGCAGTGTCAGGGAGAACGATGCCGCTAGCGGTTGTCTCCTCTTTGGAAATTGGTTCGAGTACTACACGGTCACCCAATGGCTTCAGCACAAAAAACACCCTCCTCAAAAATGTTGGTTCAAGAAGTTTTTGTGTTGTTAGCACTCACCACGATGGAGTGCTAACACCCAATACTTATAATAATGAATCGCTATGTACTTTGCAAGTATTTTCCCTCACAATTTTCCAATCTGGTGTGCTGCCCTCCTGGTGACTCGGAAAGTATTCTCTCTTTCGGTTCTATCAAATCGGTTTGGCCATATACTCATAGAGAGAAACCTAGAATCGACCACAGTTCAAAGGGAGGATACCTGCATGAAAAAATGGCTCTGGATCGGCGTGTTTGCTCTCTCCGCAGCAGGCATAGGCAAGCTGTACCCTGCGGATGGCTCGTCCATGATTCTCGCATCCATCCAGCCTGTGAAACTATATTGGGACGGAAAAGAAGTAACGGCCCCGGACAAGCCCGGCTACTACCCGACGCAAAGCGGCGACCAACCGGCCACGCTGTCGTACAAGGGGAATATGTACATCCCCCTGACCCTGGCCGGCCGACTCGAAAATAAACCGGTGAAGCAGGACCACACCGCTGCTTTTGTGGGACAGGCTCCCGTCGGCGGGGATGATCAAGCTGCCGGAGCACGGAGCGGATCAGGCAAAGCCGACGGGGAGCCGCCGCAGATGCACGCGGCAGACGGAGCGCAATCCGGTCAGCCGGCCACCCGCCGCTCCGATGCCGCTGCTCCCGCCGATTCGTCCGCCAAACAGCCTGCTCCCTCATCCCCTGCCACTGCCGCCCGGACGGCTGCCGCCAGGGAATCTGTGAAGACAGCGGCAGAGACTACCCTGTTCGGAATTGCGCTGGGAATGACTGAGGCCGACGTGATCGAGTCGCTGGGCCGGCCCGACCGGGAGGAGCCGAGCGGACTGGGCTATCAATGGCTCATCTATAACCGCAATCCGGCCCGCTATCTGCAGGTGGGGATCATGGACGGCAAGGTGGTGGACCTCTATTCCAACGCCGCCGAAGTGAAGCTGGGCCAAGTCGGGATCGGCACCAGCCTGTCTGCCTTGGGCCGCCAGTACAAGCTGCAGCCCACGCTCTCCTTTTCCTATCAGCGCGCCCAGGTGCAGATCACCAATCAACCCAGCCTGCGGCCGCTGGTGATTGAGGACGGCATCCCCCGTATCTTCTATCTGGACAAGCAAAACCGCGACAAAGTGACAGGCATTCGCCTGATCGACACCTTGATTCTGATGAGAGGCGGCTACTATGAGACACGCTGGACCTACCAAGGAGAAGCGCCCCATTTTGACCCGCCGCCCCTGACCATCAAGCAGCAGGAGGCCGTCAATGCCGCTCGGGAAAAACAGGTGCTCGACCTGGTCAATGTGATCCGCTACCGCTACAACCTCCCGAAAGTCCAATGGAGCGAACAGGCTGCTCAGGTCGCGCGCGGACACAGCCAGGACATGAAAAACCATGACTACTTTGATCACGTCTCGGCCACCACCGGGATGGATCCCTTCGAACGCCTTCGCAAGGCTGGACTCTCCTACAGCATGGCCGGAGAAAACATCGCCGCCGGCTATCCGGACTCCATCGAAGCCCATGAGAGCTGGATGAACAGCCTGGGCCACCGGAAAAACGTTCTGGAGAAAGGCTTTACCCACCTGGGCGTGGGCGTGAAAGCTGATTACTACACGCAGGCATTTTTGACACCCAAGCCGTGACAAAGAACTGCCTCTTCCCGCTTAAATGCCCGACTGCATGCGTTAAGGCAGTCGGGCTCTTCCCTTCTCCCTGCCCTGCTTTCCTCTCGTCATTTTTACGGCAAGCGAGCCAGCTTGCGAAGCTGTCCCACATCCCCGGCGAATTCCACCAGCAAGGTCTCTTCTTCTTTTGTATGCAGGATCATCCACGGCCGCCGGCTCCCTTCCTTTGGCATGATGACAAACATACTGGCGATCATCGTATCGATCTGCGCTTGCCGGTGGACCAGTTTCTGAGGAGGAGCCAGCGGAATTTTGACAATCAAGGCATGCGACAGAGACGGCTGCAAATCCAGGACTCGTCCGCTGACGGTCTTGAGCAGCGTTTGCGCCTCTTGCTGAAACAAGGTGGTATTTTCGTAGGTTTTGACTACGCGTTCTTTGTCCGTGTCAAACAGCTCCACCTGCTCCGCCGCAATCGTGTCGGCCCTGTCGATTGCGCCGCTGTCCCCGTCCTGGCGCTGTGCGGAGACGATCCCGCTGCTGTTATGCTGGACCAAGAGAATCGCTCCTCCCAAGAGCCCCAGCGTCAACACGATAAAAGAAGCGGTCCGCCACATTTTTGTCACCTCCCATGCTTTCCCTCACTAGTATGTCCGCTTTTCCTCCATAGCTCCGGTCAAAAAAAAAAAATCTTCCGCCATTCGGCAGAAGATTTTCCTCGGGTCAGCGGACGGCCTCATCCGCTTCCAGTTTGTATTCTTGTTCCCATTCTTCGTCTGTTTTCAACTGTCTGCGATAGACGATCTTGGATAGCCAGATGCTCACCTCGTACAAGAGCAGGAGAGGCACCGTCACCAGAATGTCGCTGACGATCTCCGGGGGCGTCAGGGTAATCCCGACCACAGCCAGTCCAAAATAGGCGAATCTGCGCATCTTGGCCAGGCGCATCGGGTTTAAAATTCTCAGCCTGGTCAGGAAGATGACGATAATCGGCAACTGAAACAAAATCCCAAACGGTATCACCAGATTAAACAAAAAGCCGAAATACTCCGCGATTCCGTAGTTGGGCTTCACGTCCATCCCCAGCGAGATGCCTGTTACGAACAGCATGATCATGGGAAAGACGACATAGTAGCCAAACAGGACGCCGAGGATAAACAAAAAGAATGCGGCCGGAATGAAGTACAGGGTAACCCGCCGTTCATTTGCCTGCAGACCCGGAGAGACGAACCTCCAGATATGGAACAAGGCCACCGGCAGCGTAACCACGGCCCCTACCAAAAACGCGAACTGCATGTAGACGCGCAGGGTATCCGAGGGATGCAGGGAGATGAGCGGTACTCCCTGTGTGATCGGTTTTTCCTTCAAGTATTCGATGAGCGGACCGGCGCAGAAGAATCCGGCGATCAGGGCGACGACGAATACCGCCAGCACCCAGATGATGCGCGTGCGCAATTCGGTCAGATGCTCAACTACCGTCATTTCACGATCTTCAGACATGGCATCCACCTTATCCGGTTACGCCTTTTGTTGGGCGTTCTCTGCCTGCAAGCGTTCCTGCTCCAGTTTTTCCCGGATTTCCTTCTCGATACGCTCCCGCTCCAGTCTTTCGCGAATTTCCTGCTCCATCTTTTCGCGGTCAAAGGCGTCCTTTTCCGTAACGACCGTTGTCTTTGCCGCCTGCTGCTGCGGCAGCTGCTGCTGCGCCTTAGCATCGTCATCCTCGTCGTCGTCGCGGGTCAGGCCGCGGGTCGCATTTTTAAATTCCTTCAACGTATGGCCGACCGCTCTTCCCAGCTCGGGCAGCTTTTTCGGCCCAAACAGCACCAACGCCAGCACCAAGATTAAAATAAGACCAGGTACTCCAATCGTACTCATGCACTTCACTCCTTTTTTCCTGTCATTTGACAGTGTAACCAGCTAGCACTTCCGCAATCCGCCGTATCCCAAGCGGGTCATATCCGCCTCGACGATTTTTTCCCCCGCGAGGATCCGCGGCAAAAAGACGTCAAAAGAGGTGAACGGCTCGTGCATGACCGCCCCTGGCAAGCCGAGGATGGGGATCTCTCCCTTGTAGGCGACCATCAGCATGGAGCCGGGAAGCATCGGTGTACCGTAGCGGACGACTTCTGCTCCTGTCCCTGCGATCGCCCCCGGCGTGCGGTCGTCGGGATCTACCGACATGCCGCCTGTCACCAGGATGAGATCGACACCGCTGTCCAGAAAGCGGATGATTTCCTGCTCGATCAGCTCTTTGTCGTCGGGTGCAAAACGCTGCTCGACGACCGTGGAGCCGAGTGCTTCTACTTTTGAACGGATGGTTGGACCGAATTTATCGGAAATCCTTCCCGAGAACACTTCCCCGCCTGTAGTGACCACTCCCACACGCTTTGGCAAGAAGGGCTTCACCTCTACGATGCTGCCCGCAAACTGGCGCGCCAGCTCTTCCAGGCGCACGATCCGCTCTTCTTCGATGATCAGCGGAATGATACGGGTAGCCGCGACCGAGTCTCCCTGCCGGACCACCTGGTCGCTGTAAATCGTCGAAAACGCGATGCCCACCAGCTCGTTGAGCGCGTGGACCGCCTCTTCGTTCACCTTGGCCAGACCGTGATGCGCCGCTTTCATCGAGACTTTTCCTTCGTAGGGCTCGGTGAGGACCAGGCCCCCTCCCGCCACGGCCTGCGCGATCCGGATGCCGGCCTCTTCCTCGTGGATATACCCCGGCGGCATTTCCAGCACGTAGATATGCTCCTTGCCGATGGAGAGCAACGGCTCGATGTCCGCCTCTGTGACGACATGTCCTTTTTTAAACAGGCGCCCCTTGAACTCTCCCGGGAGAATCTGTGTCATGTCATGCGGGAGCATCATGCCGACCGCTTCTCGGACAGGCACTTCCTTCAGCTTCGGTTTTTCTACCAACCCAATCCTCCCCAATCTTCATTGGCCTCTCCGGTTCCCTGCAGGATGTGCAAAGCGTCGGAGAGCATGTCTCCGATGGCATTGAAACAAATCTCGACGCCCTTGGGATTGCCCGGCAGATTGATAATCAGCGAATTTCCTCGCGTGCCTGCGACCGCACGGGTCAGCATCGCCCGCCGCGACTGCTGCAGGCCGGCACGGCGCATCTCTTCCGCCAGTCCCGGCACCGGCCGGTCGATGACCCAGGCGGTTACCTCCGGCGTGACGTCACGCGGGCTGAGGCCCGTCCCCCCTGTTACGATCAACAGGTCGCATTTTTCACGATCCACGCATTCGATCATGTTTTCCTTCAATTCTTCCATATCATCTGCCACAGATCGATAGACGGACACCTCAGCGGACAGCCACTCTTTTGCCAGCTTGCGGATAATCGGAATGCGGTTATCCTCCCGCTCCCCTCTCGCAATGGAATCGCTTGCCGAAATGACGCCAATTTTCCAGTTAGTCACAGCCCATTCCTCCAATAGTTCTTCTCTGTATTGTACACGTTTTTGCCCACGATGTAGATAGGGCAGGGGCAAATGACGCAATCCTGACACAAAACGTCATTTCCAGAGAGTGGCAAGGCTGCTAGCGGCCTTTTTCGCCGCATACGGCGACACCCGCCTCGGTGGCGATGAAATCAAGCGGAATGTCGTGAGGCTCCATCGGGACGCGCGAAACGACCTGCAGCTCAAACGCACAGCCAATCAGCAGCGGACGCCGGGAAAGGGAGGAGAGAAAACGATCGTAATACCCTGCTCCATAGCCCATTCGCCCTCCCCCTCGGTCGAAGGCCACACCGGGTACAAGCACTGCATCCAGGTCGCGCGTGTTGCCCTCTTGGGCCCGAGCTGGATCCGGTTCGCAGATGCCGTACGCCCCCTGCTTCAGGTCGGCTGCCCCGGTGTAGATGTACGGTACGATCCTCCGCTCTTTTTGAACCGTCAGCGGCAGCCAGATCTCCTGTCCGCGTTCGCGCGCAGCTTCCAAAAACGGCACGATATCCAGCTCGTCGCGAAACGGGAAAAAGGCCATGATCACGCGGCATTCCTGCAAGGGGTCAAACGCGAAAAGGGAGCGGCAAAACTCCGCGGAACGGCGGCGGTGCTCCTCCGGACTCAGTTTGGCCCGCTCCGCCAAGATTCTCTGGCGCAGCTCCTTCTTTTGGTTGATGAGTTCCATGCGCACCCTCTCCTCCCTTATATTTCGTGCGATTCTTCCGGTGGCAGGGTTGTCCCTGAGACGGTCCCTACGCTACACTGGACAGATAGAATTCTTTTTATCTAGTTATTTTCTCGGCATTTCGCAAAGAGGTGGAATTCATGATATTGCTTCAAGCTGAACATATACAAAAAACCTATGGAATCGAGACCATTTTACAGGACATCTCCCTGCAAATACAAACCGGGGAGCGCGTCGGACTGGTCGGCGTCAACGGTGCCGGAAAATCGACATTGATGAAGATTTTGGCCGGGCAGCTCAGCTATGACAGCGGCACCGTGCGCATACCCAAAGACGTAACGCTGGGCTATCTGGCCCAAAACAGCGGACTGGAGTCGGAGCGCTCCATCTGGGACGAGATGCTTACCGTCTTCGCCCACTTGCAACAAGAGGAGCGGGAGCTGCGCAAGCTGGAGGCGCTGATGGGCGACCCGGCTGTCCTGGCGGATGAAAAGCGCTACCAGCAGATCCTCGAGGACTATTCCCGCCGTTCGGAGGCATTCAAGGAACGGGGCGGCTACAGTTACGAAGCGATGATCCGCGGCGTCTTGCACGGCCTGCGGTTCGCCGATTTTGACTACCAGACGCCGATCAAGACGCTGAGCGGCGGACAAAAAACCAGACTCGCCCTGGCCAAGCTGCTTCTCCAGGCGCCGTCGATTCTGCTACTGGACGAGCCGACCAACTACCTGGATATCGAGACGCTGACCTGGCTGGAAAATTACCTGCAAAACTATCCAGGCGCGATTCTGGTCGTCTCTCACGACCGCTACTTCTTGGACAAACTGGTCACCGTCGTCTATGAAATCGAGCGGACCCGGGCCACGCGGTACACAGGCAACTACAGTCAATTTCTCGATCAAAAGGCGGCGCGGCTGGAGCAAGAGATGAAACGCTACGAACGGCAGCAGGAGGAGATCGCCAAGCTGGAGGACTTCATCGCCCGCAATATCGCCCGGGCGACGACGACCAAGCGGGCCCAAAGCAGACGAAAAACCCTGGAGAAGATCGATCGTCTGGACAAGCCGATCATGAACAACAAATCGGTCAACTTCTCCTTCGAGATCGCCAAGATGAGCGGCACGGTCGTGATGAAGGCGCACAACGTCAGCATCGGCTATCCGGATGCCGTCCTCTCCCGACACCTGTCTTTTGAGCTGGAGCGGGAAGAGCGCGTGGCGCTGGTCGGCCCCAACGGGATCGGCAAATCGACGCTGCTCAAAACCATCGTCGAGCAGCTTCCGGCGCTGTCCGGCAATATCCAGTTCGGCAGCAATGTCACGATCGGCTATTACGATCAGGAGCACCGCAATCTGAACGAACAAAACACGGTCCTCAGCGAGATCTGGAATGAATACCCCCTGATGCTGGAGCGGGACGTGCGGACGCTGCTGGGCAATTTTCTCTTTACCGGCGACGATGTGCAAAAACGCATCGCCGATCTCTCCGGGGGGGAGCGCGCCCGTGTCTCTCTGGCCAAATTAATGTTGAAGCAGGCCAACTTCCTGATTTTTGACGAGCCGACCAACCACCTGGATATCTTCAGCAAGGAAGTGCTGGAAAACGCCTTGTACGACTATCCGGGCACGATTTTGTTCGTCTCCCATGACCGCTATTTTCTCAACAAAATCGCCACCCGGGTGCTGGAGCTGGCTCCTGAGGGCGTCACCAGCTATCTCGGCAATTACGACTACTATGTAGAAAAGAAGCAGGAGCTGGCTGAGCTGGCCGCGGAAGAGCAGGCCCAAAAAGGGAAAAAGACCTCCCCTGAAGCCGAGCAGGAGAAGTCGAGCTATGAGCGGGACAAGGAGGCAAAACGGCGCGAGCGGCAACGACAGCGCCGTCTGGAGGAAATCGAGGCAGCCATTCAGCAGCGGGAAGCCGCCATCCAAACCTGGGAAGAAGAATTATGCCTCCCGGAAATCTACAGCGACCACGTCCTGGCCAAAGAACGCAACGACAAGATCGAACAAGCCCGGGCCGAACTGGAGAGGCTGTACGAGGAATGGGGCGACCTTACCGAGCAAGGATGATGAGCCTAGGCCGGGAACCGGTTCGATACCAGATGGGTATGGATCCGTGAGGCCCAAGAGACTTGTCGTAGCCGGCAAAAGCGGGTCAGATGAGCGGCTCAGGAGCTCGAGTAGCGCTCCTCTGCCGGCTCGGACAGCGCTGTGTAGAGGGAGGGCACGACCAGGAAAATAATGCAGGTCGCCGCCGTAATAATCCCGGAATCATTCAGCACGAGGCCGGCCACCGATCCGGCGACGATGCCCGCAAAGCCTTTGACCAGATACGGGTAGTCGCTGGCGAAATGGCGCAGATACCGCTCGTCCCTCAGTGTCAGCAGTGCCAGAACCACCAGCGATACGACGAAGACGCGGCTCCATACCGAAACGCGAATCAGCTTGAGATTCATCTCCAGCTTGCGGTTCACCATATGCATCACCTCTGCCCAGTCGCCGGAGACGATCTGTGCGGCTACCCTGGTGATATGCGTGGGCGGCTGCGCCGACAAGAGACTGACCACTGTCAACAGCCCGATCCCGATTGCCAATCCTCCTGCGAGCAGCAGGAGGATTTTTTTGCCGGGCCGCCACCCGTGAAGGCGCATCAGCACGACCGAAAAGCCGGCCAGCCCGGCGAGAAATCCGCCCGCATCCGCTCCCCATCCGGGTGCAGCCATGTACGCCAGAACGACAGCGAAGAGCAAGACCGCACTGCCGAGCGCAACTCCCCCCGGCGGGGGCGCATTCGTTTGCAGGGCGCGCCACTGGTACAGAGCGGCCGCAAAAAGAATGGTGCAGCCGATCAGGACGCCTTCGAACTCGTTTCCCAAACCGTAAAACCGGGCACCGATCACTGGGTCATAGCCCAGGTAGGAACGGCGCATCGCCGGGGTGCCGCTCCAGCCGTCGACGAGCAAAGCAAGCACCGTCAGCCCCGAGACGATGGCCAGCCCGGCCGGCAGCGATCTGCCTTCCATCAGCCAGGCGCCCGCTACCGCGAGCAGAATGCATGCACCCAGCACCATCGGCGGAGAGACCGTCCATCCGGCCAGCCCTTCGAGCAGAAACAACAGCGGAAACCACAAGAGCGAGAGCAGGGCAAGCCTCATCCCCCGTCGGGCCCACTGCAGATGCTCTCCCCTTCTCCCCCTGCTGAGGATGTACAGTACGGCCGCTGCTCCGATAATGATGATCTGCAGCATGACATAGGTGTACAATACCGAGCTGCGATTGGCATAGATATGGTGGATATGCCCCACTTCCCGCTGGAGCTCGCCGATGCCAAGTCCCCTCTCCGCCACCATCGGATGGCCAGCCAGTCCGGCCGGGACCTCCACCCCCAAAAAGCGGAGGATCGTCGGCACGACATCAAGACCGCTCACCAGCCCGGTTTGCCTGGTCGTCACCGAAGTGAGCAGCCCGGCCTCTTCTCCCCTCCAGAGAAAAAGCGGCGGCAGCATCTCTTTGGCCTGCAGCGCCTTGGGATTCGGCAGCGGCGAGAGCAGCATAACCATTTGCCCCGGCTGGCGGGAGGCGAGCACCCGGTCGAGGAAGCCGCCGAGGTCTTGCATAATCTGCTCGTACTGGGCGGCAAACCGCTCAGGGGCCATATCGTCCGCGACCTGGTGCAGCCGCGCGAGATCGGAAAGTTGAACCGCGATCAATCCGGAGCTGCTTTCTCGCTGGATGCTTTCCCAGATGTACGTGTAATTGGTTTTCACCCCGTACGGATAGGCGGAGGACTCCTCGACACTCTCACCTGCCAGATTGCCGTAGGGGACCCCGCCGCGCTCGTCCATGGCAAAAAGGACGGCAAGCCGGGAGCGGGTGTCGTCATAATCGCCATTACCGTAGCTGATGACAGATAAGTGATGGCGGGCCAATGTCTCCCCCAACAGGCCAATCCGGGCGGTGAACGGCTTGTCGCGATTTTCTGCCAGCAGCCGGTAAATGCCGGGAAAAACGATCCGGTACCGGGACAGCGGTGCGATTTCCGGCGGACTTACTTCGACCATCCGCTCGCCGGCCGTCTCGTTTTTGGAGAGGTACTCCTCCGGATGGTACGCCATGCCGCTTTTATCCGAATAGAGGGCCGGCCCTCCGCTCCCCAGGAGCAGATACGCATTGGCAGCAGTGCGCGTACCGGGGGAGCGGATCGACAGGGCGCCCGCTTCCGATTGGCTGAGCCAATTATCCACATGTGGATAGCTGCGGAGCCGCTCCACATCCTGAAAGGAGAGGCCTTCCACAAACAGCATGATGACCTGTCTTTTCCCGGAGTCAGCCGTCGCCTCCTGGACAGGGCGGCTCGCCTGGATTTCCACCGCCTGCGCCTGCCAGAAGATGGCCCAGGCCAGCCAGATCAGCATCCACTTTTTCATCAATCTTCCCCCATTGTTGATAAAATGTTCTGATTATCCACATATTCCACAGATTCATCCACAGAAAAAACATGATTTTCCCGGTAAATGCCTCTAGTTATCACCAGTATTCACAGGTGTGGGGAAGAAAAAACACAACTATTATCCAGAAGCTGTGGAAAAGTGCCGGCCTGCCCATAAAGAAAAAAACTGCCCGCAACCGAGCAGTTTTTTCTTGCATCAGGAGAGCGGCAATCCCGGCACTCCATTCAGATCCAGCGAGGCAAACTTTCCCTTTTGATAGGAAATATAACCGGCAGCGGCAATCATCGCCGCATTGTCCGTGCAGAGAGAAAGCGGCGGAATCACCAGCGGAATCCCTTCTTCCTGGCAGCGCTTCGCGAGCCTCTCCCGCAATCCGCGATTGGCAGCCACCCCTCCCGCTAGCAAAACCTGCTGCGCGCCGAATTCCTTGACGGCCCGCGTCGTTTTTTCCACCAGAACCTCCGTCACAGAATCCTGAAAGCTGGCGGCCACATCAGCCGGGTTGATGGTCTCGCCGCGCTGGGATGCGTTATGCAGCGTATTGAGCACGGCCGACTTGAGACCGCTGAAGCTGAAGTCATACGAGCCGGGCTCCAGCCAGGCCCGGGGAAGCGGTATGGCGGCGGCCGTCCCCTCGTGGGCCAACCTGTCGATATGAGGGCCGCCCGGATAAGGCAGCTGCAGGGCCCGCGCCACCTTGTCGTACGCTTCGCCGGCGGCGTCATCGCGCGTCTCGCCGAGGATCTCGTAATGGCCGTGCTCCTTCATCCAGACGAGCTCCGTATGCCCCCCGGATACGACCAGGGCAATCAGCGGAAACTCAAGCTCGGTGACCAGGCGGTTGGCGTAAATATGACCCGCGATATGGTGGACGCCGATCAACGGAATGCCGCGCGCATACGAAATCGCTTTGGCGGCCGCTACTCCGACCAGCAGCGCGCCTACCAGGCCCGGCCCGTACGTCACGGCGATCGCCTGGATGTCGCTTAGCGTTTTCCCGGCCTCGCGAAGCGCTTCCTCTATGGTCAGCGTGATGTTTTCCACATGGCGGCGGGAGGCCACCTCCGGCACCACTCCGCCGAACCGCTTGTGAATATCTGCCTGCGACGCGATCACATTGGACAGGACGATCCGGCCATCCTGCACCACCGATGCCGATGTTTCGTCACAGCTGGTCTCAATCCCGAGGATGAAGACCGGCCGGCCCGACTGCTGATGAGCCTCGTATGCCCGCTGCACCCGTTCTTCATAGCGGGATGGTTGTCTATTCTTCATGCAATGTCACCCACATTATCAGAGCATCCTCATCGTTATCGGAATAATAGCGTTTGCGGCGCCCCTGTTCTGTAAAACCCAATTTGGCGTACATATTGCGAGCCACCGTATTGGATGGCCGCACTTCGAGCGTCATGCCCCTCGCCCCGTACAAATAGGCCAGCCCCATCATTTGGCGCATCAGCCTCTCGCCGATCTTTTGTCCGCGGCAAGCGGGGTGGACAGCCACGTTGGTGATGTGGGCTTCATCCAGCACGATCCACATCCCGCAGTAAGCGATTACCTGGCCATCCCGCACAGCGACGACGTACCGGGCATTGGGATTGATCGTCAGCTCGTTGACAAAAGCATCGCGCGGCCAGGGAGTGGGAAAGGCAAGCCGCTCCAGCTCCCAGACGGCATCCACGTCCTCTAGCGCCATCAAGCGAAATACAAGATCGGTCTGTTCGCTCATAGCGCCGGCTACTCCTTTTCCGGGCAGGCCGCATTTTGAGCCAGCCATTTGGCTTCGGCTTCCGCCAGCTGCAGGTATTCCGGCACCAGCTCATGCGGATGGCCCGCTTCTCCCTCGGCCAGTCTGCGGAGAGCCGCCAGGCCGATATGGGCCGCCCTCGGGTGATTGCAGGACGCCGGCGCAAAAACGGCACGCTCTCCCAGCTCCGTCCTGATCGCCTCCCGGTGCAGGCCGAGATCCTCTCCCATAAACAGAATCGTCTCTTTCCCCGGCTGCTGCCCGAGCAACGCACACCAGTCGCGAAGCAGCACGAGGCGTTCCGCCGCCTCCGCGGTTACGCGCTGAATACCTGCCGAACGGTATGCCGCTGTGTATACTTGACCACGCCGGGCATCAAACAGGGGGACAATCAGGCCGGGTGCGCCCAGTGCGTTCATCGCCACAGCCTCCAGGCTGGAGACCCCGATCACCGGGATTTGCAGCGACCAGGCCATGCTCTTCGCTGCCGCTACGCCTATGCGCACACCCGTGTACGAGCCTGGTCCCTTGGCCACTCCGATCCCTGTCAGCTGCTCAGGGAGGGTGTTCGTCTCGTCCATCAGCAGCGAGATGGCATCCATCAGTCTGACGGAGTGATTTTTCTGCTGATTGGTCGTCATCTCCGCGAGGACGCGCCCTTCTTCCACGACCGCTACACTTAACACCAGATTGGATGTATCGATTGCCAGTACACGCATTACCACTCAATCTCCTCGCACAGTTTCACGTAACGATCGCCCTCTGGAACCAGTTGGATCAGGCGAGCACTCTCGCCTGTTGTCCGCAGGGTCACCGTCAGACGCTCCGGCGGCAGGACCTCTTCGATCAGGGAGGCCCATTCGACCACGGTGACGCCCTCGCCAAAAAAATAATCGTCCAGCCCGAGGGAATCCACATCCTCTCCCACTCGGTAGACGTCCATATGATACAGCGGCAAACGCCCCTGATATTCCTTGATAATCGTAAAAGTCGGACTGTTTACCGTCCCGCGCACCTCAAGGCCCCGCGCCAGTCCCTGGGTAAATGTCGTTTTGCCCGCTCCCAAATCCCCTTCCAAGGCGAGCAGATCGCCGGGTGCCAGTCGGGAGCCCAGCATCTCTGCGAAGCGCTGGGTTTCCTCCACCCCGTAAACATGCCACTCATACACCATTCTCCGTCATCCTTTCCCTGCCTCCGCTCCGCCAAAATGGTTGTAACCCGCTTTGGCGATCTTCATCCGGCCCTGCTCCCGGTCCATCCAGACAGAGGGCTCGCCGGCTTCCACCCGGCCGATCACCGTGAACGGGATGCCCTTTTCGGCAAAGCGGAGCTCCGCCTCCTTGACCTCCGCGGCCTCGAGCGTTCCTACCAGCTGATAATCCTCGCCCCCGTACAAAGCCCAGCCAAGCGGGTCTTGGTCCGTCTCTATGGCGTAGGCGCGGGTGATGTTTGCCACCGGGATGCTCCTCTCGTCGATCACCAGCCGGACACCGCTGGCTTCGGCAATCTCCGAAAGCTCGGAGGCCAGGCCGTCACTTACATCGTTCAGCGCGCCGGCCCAAGGAGAGGCGGCCAGGATGCGGCCTGCGGCCACCTGGGCTTGCGGCCTCTGGTGGAACCATGCGAGCGGCCTCCACTCCTCAGCTACAGCTTCTCCCTTTTTCGCACTGCGTAACAACAGATCGAGGCCGGCTGCCGAACCGCCTACCTGCCCCGTCACAAACACCAGCTGTCCCGGCCGTGCTGCGGAGCGGCGCAGCGCCCGCCCTTTTTCCACTTCCCCCAGCAGCGTGACGGAGAGGGTCAAGGCGGCGGGGCTGGACACGGTATCGCCGCCAATTACGCGGACGCCATACGCTTCACACGCGTCGTAGATGCCTTCGTAAATCTGCTGGCAGTCATCTGCGGACCAGCCGGGGGACACAGCCACGCTGATCAGCGCAAAGCGAGGTAGGCCGCCCATCGCGGCGACATCGCTGATATTGCTCATGACCGCTTTGTAACCAATATCGCTCGGATTCATCGTCTCCCGCAGAAAATGGACGGTTTCCACCATCGCATCGCAGCAGGCGACGACCTCCATCCCGGGCGAAAGCGAAAAAACCGCTGCATCGTCGCCAATCCCTACGGAGAGACCGTCTCCGTGCTGGCCACTGGAGCGGCTCGTCCACTGTCTGATCAGGGAAAATTCGTCTTGCGTCACGGTTTATGCTCCTTTTGTGTCTTCGTGCCTTCATTATACCGCCCTGCCGCAAAAGGGTGCAAGGAACGGGGTTTTCCTCTACGAGCCGGGGGAAATCTCCACCAGCCGCAGTCTTCCCCCGCATCGGCCGCAGCGGTAACGGGCCGGATCCATCTTGCGTTTGCGCTTGTACCGCATGGCGCAGGCGCCGCAGACCAGCTCATACCGGTACGGAAGCCTCGTCCGTCCCCCGCCCACCTCTTGGCAGTACCGGCTTCCTCCGACCTGCCGCAAGAGCTCCTGAAAGTCCCGGTCCCGATGCTTGTACCCCTTCTTTTCCAGGTGCAGATGATAATGGCACAGCTCATGCTTGATAATCCCGATCAGCTCCGCTTCCCCGTACTCCTCCAGGTGGCGGGGGTTCAGCTCGATGTCGTGAGAGCGGAGCAGATAGCGCCCCCCTGTCGTGCGCAGCCGCTTGTTAAAGCGGGCCTGATGCCGAAACGGCCGGGCAAAAAACTCGGCCGAGATCGCCTCGACCAGCGCTTGCAGCTCCTGATCCGTCATCTTGATTTCTCTCCCGTCGTCTCTTTGTACCAAGACGATAACAGTTTTGGTTGAAAAGTGCCAGTGCAAACAGTACACTTGTTTGATGAGATCATCAGATGGGTGGGGGAACGTATGCGCTATTTGATCCTGCAAGAAAAAACCGGGCTGCGCTTTGTCGCCATGCCTGAATCCTATATGTACCAATTGGTCGCTCTTCTGAAGCGGCTGCAAAAGGAAATCGACAAACTGACCATCGAAGGACGCCCCGAGCTTCCCGCCGTGGTCGCCGAATGCAGCGGCCTGGAGCTGCTGGGAGATGGTACCGAGATCGAGGACGGCCTGGCGTATGTCAGTCAGCTGGAAAAACGCTTCTCCGCGCTGAAGGAAGATGTCTATCCGCTGATCTCGCTCTTGACCGAGATTCGCGCCCTGCAGGCCCAGTTGGAATTCCTGCAAGAAGAAGAGTAAGACGCAAGAAAAAAGGTACCTCCTGTGCATCTGCCGCATACATTGCGAGTAGAGGAATGACACCAGGAGGTAGCACTTATGCCACAATGGATGCGAAGACAGTTGCAGCGTGCCTTCTCCGGGAAGGACGTGCGGCAAATTCGGTTGCTGAACAGCTGTTGGTTCTTATATTGGGAAAAACACGGCGGCCGCCCGCAATAGGGTGGCCGCTTTTGCATGTTCAATCCCCGGGAGCGATCAGCGACAGGCCGACGCGCTGCCGCTTTTCGTCGATCTCCACCACCCAGACATCCACGATGTCCCCTACGGTGACGACATCCAGCGGGTGTTTGACAAAGCCTTTTCGCAGGCGCGAGATATGCGCCAGTCCGTCGTTTTTCAAACCGATGTCGATGAAAGCCCCGAAGTCCACGACATTGCGCACCGTGCCCTGCAGCTTCATGCCCGCGCTCAGATCGGACAGTTGCAGCACATCGCTGCGCAGAAGCGGCTTGGGCAGTTCGTCGCGGGGGTCGCGGCCGGGACGGAGCAGACTGTCCACAATATCGCGCAGCGTCGGCTCCCCGATGTCCAATTGTGCCGCTACAGACGGCAGATCGAGCGACTCCAGGCGGGAGCGGCAGGCTTCGCTGCCAATTTCCGCCGCCGAGATGCCGATCGACGCGAGCAGCCGCTGCACAGCCGGGTAGGATTCCGGGTGAATGGGCGTCCTGTCGAGCGGGTCTTCCCCATCCATGATGCGCAAGAAACCGACGCACTGCTCAAAGGTCTTGGCGCCCAGCCGGGGGACCTCCTTCAATTGCTTGCGGCTGGTAAACTTTCCGAGCTCCTCCCGCTTTTTGACGATGTTGCCCGCTACCTGCCGGCTGATGCCGGACACGTACTGCAAAAGCGACGGCGAAGCCGTGTTGACGTCCACGCCGACGTGGTTAACCGCCGACTCCACGACGAATTGCAAACTTTCCGCCAGCCGCGTCTGCGACACGTCATGCTGGTATTGCCCCACACCCACCGATTTGGGGTCGATTTTGACCAGTTCCGCCAGAGGGTCCTGCAGTCTGCGGGCAATCGAGATCGCGCTGCGCTCCGCGACGTCCAGCTCCGGGAACTCCTCTTTGGCCAGCGCGGATGCCGAATACACGGAAGCGCCCGCTTCGTTGACGATGATATAGGACAAGTCCCGCTTCATTTCTTTGATTACGCCGGCGATAAATTGTTCCGTCTCCCGGGATGCGGTTCCATTCCCGATGGCGATGATATGGACGCCGTAGCGGTCGACCAGTTCCTTCACCTTGGCGGATGCCTCCGCTACCTTGCTGACCGGGGGGGTCGGATAGATCACGGCTACCTCCAGCAGCTTGCCGGTGTCATCGACGACAGCCAGTTTGCAGCCTGTCCGGTAGGCCGGGTCTACGCCCAAGACTACTTTTCCCTTTACCGGCGGCTGCAGCAGCAGATTCCGCAGATTTTCCGCGAAAATGTGGATGGCCCGCTCCTCAGCAGCTTCGGTCAGCTCTCCCCGCACTTCACGCTCGATGGAGGGCTGGATCAGCCGCTTGTAGGCATCCTCGGCTGCCGCTTCCAGCCATGGTCTGGCGACCGTCTCCTTTGGAACCAGGCGTTTCTTCAGATAAAGCAAGATTTCTTCGACAGGCGCCTCCACGGATACCTTCAAGATTCCTTCGTTTTCCCCCCGGTTGATCGCGAGCACCCGATGCGGCGCCGCTTTTTTGAGCGGCTCGCTGTATGCGTAATACATCTGGTAGATATTTTTCTCGTCGGCCTCCTCAGCCTTCTGCTCCGTGACCAAGACGCCCTTTTGCAAGGTCCGCTCCCTCGTCCATTGGCGGACCTGCGGATCGTCCGATACCTGTTCCGCGATGATATCCATCGCTCCTTGCAGGGCTTGCTCCGCCGATTCGACTCCTTTTTCCTCGTCTATGTACCGGGCTGCCTCCGCCAGGGGATCGCCCGCCTCAGGCCGCGCCAACAGGTAGGCGGCCAAGGGCTCCAATCCCTTTTCCTTGGCCATCGTCGCGCGGGTTCGCCGCTTTTGCCGGTAGGGCCTGTACAGATCCTCCACTTCTTGCAGCTTGGTCGCCTTTTCGATGCAGGCCTTGAGCTCATCCGTCAGCTTCCCCTGCTCCTCGATCAGCCGGATAACTTCCTCTTTTCTGACCGACAAATTGCGCAGGTAGCGAACGCGCTCCTCAATGGCGCGAATTTGCGTCTCATCTAGCTGCCCTGTCATCTCCTTGCGGTAACGGGCGATAAACGGGACGGTATTGCCCTCGTCCAACAGGGCGATAGTCCGCTCCACCTGATGCCTCTTAACCTCTGTCTCCTGAGCGATCGTCTGGATCATCAACGTTAAGTCCATAGTTTCCCTCCTGCGCTCATGCTAACTTGGATATTGTACCATATCCGGACTGGTCTTCACCCGGGGCTATCCATATGGCATACTCCAGTTCCCCTTTATCCCGTCATGCACCTGGCAACCACACAAAAAAACGGAGGAATGTCCCGCACTCCCCCGTCGTTTACGTATAATATTCTTCCTGATCCACCCGCAATGCCTCCCGCAGCTTGGCCAATGCCCGCCGCTGCAGACGGGACACATGCATCTGGGACATGCCCAGCAGATCTCCCGCCTGTTTTTGACTGAGATTTTCGTAAAAGGTAAGCTGAATGATTTCTTTTTCCCGATGATCCAGGACCTGCAGCGCCCGATCCAGCAAGAGATGCTGATCGATATGCTGGTAGCCCTCGTCTTCGCTGCCGATCAGATCAAAGAGGGTAAACGTATTGCCTTCGCAGTCCGCATCCAGTTCGCTGTCCATGGAGAGCGAGAGATAGCTGCGTCCCATCTCCAGCGTCTCCAGGACTTCTTCCGGTGTCACTCCCAGTCGGGCAGCGATATCGGAAATCTGCGGTGATCTTTGCAGGGTGACGGTCAATTCATCCACGACCCGCTTGATTTTGGGACTGAGTTCCTTGACCCGGCGGGGGACGTGGACGCTCCACGTCTTGTCCCGGATAAATCGTTTCATCTCGCCGACAATCGTCGGGACCGCGAAGCTCTCAAAGGAACGGCCAAAACCGGGATCAAACCGCCGGAAGGACGCCAACAACCCGATCATCCCCACCTGAATCAGGTCTTCATAAGGAATCTGTCCGCGCACGAATTTTTTCGCCAGCGCTTCCACCAGCGGCGTATAGGCACAGACCAGCTCCTCCTGCAAGCGACTGTCCCCCGTCTCCCGGTAATCGCTGACGATCCGCGCCAATTCCTCGCGATTAGGCTTCTGTTTTCGTGATTGACCGGTCATCGCTAGACACCTCATCCTGCCGCAGGTACTTGGTCATCGCTACCTTCACGCCATCCTCCGTCGTCACCCGCACTTCGTCCATGACGGAGTGGATCAGATACAGTCCCAAGCCTCCTTCCACCACCTCATCGATGTCGATATCGACGCGAATTGGCTTCAGCCCATCCCGCTTTTCGTCAAATCCGAAGCCTTTCCCCCGGTCGATCACCTCGATGACGAGTCGGTCGGAATACAGCCGGCACAGGATGCGAAACGGCTCCCATCCCTGTTCCCCGTACGCGTGCTCCACCACGTTCGTGCACGCCTCCGCCACGGCCAGCTTGATGTCCTCGATCTCTTCATAGCCGAATCCCATCCGGTTCGCCACTCCGGATACGGTGAGCCTGGCGATGCTGACGTATTCCGAACGGGCTGGCAATGTCAATTCTATGACTTCAGCCTCAGGTTTTTGACCCATTAGTGGTTCTCTCCTTTGTGAGGCACGATTCTCTCGTATAAGCCGGTAATGCGAAACAACCTCTCTACACGGGGGGAAAGATTTTGCACTTCCAGCACGGAACCGGACTGCTTGCACGCCTTCATCGCGGCGACAAAGGCGCCAATGCCCGTGCTGTCGATATACTCCACCTCTTGCAGGTCGACCGTCACCCGTCTTCTCTCAGGGACACTCACCAAAGCGAGCAGCCGCTCTCGTAACCGGGGGACCGTATAGGCATCGATTTCTCCCGCTACGTAGAGAAAATGCTGATCATCCTGAACGGACTCTTTCATGGTCAGTTCCATGTCATTCTCCTCCCTTGCTAACCTGGTCTCGCCGAAGCACGATCATCGTGTAATCATCCTGCTGCTCAAACTGAGAGAGAAGCAGCAGTCTTTGGTACAGGCGGTTCACCAGCTCCTGTGCCGGGACATGCATCTCTTCCTGCAGATAGGAGATGAGTTCTTCTCTTTGTATGTAGGAGCGGTCGATTTTCCGCTCGGTCACGCCATCCGTCAACAGAACGAGGAAATCCCCCGGTTCCAGCTGCAGGACGTACTCCTGATACTCGCTCCCCGCCGCAATTCCCAGGGCCGCTCCCCGTCCATCCAGATCATAAAAACGGTCCTCCCGCACCCGATAGAGAAACCCGGGCTCGTGGCCCGCCGTCGCGTAGCGAAAGACGTGGTTGACCGTATCATACCGGCCGTACTGCATGGTCACGAACATGCAGGGATCGATATTTCGTTCGACGACGCTGTTCAGATGGCGGAGCATGTGAGCGGGAGGCAGCTTCATCTCCCCCAGGCTGTCCATGGCGTACCTCAGCATCGACATGCACATCGCAGCCGGTATGCCTTTTCCCGTAATATCGGCGATCGCCACGTAGAACTGCCCCTCTTCTTCATAACCAAAGTGGTAGAAGTCGCCGCTCATCTCATTGGCCGCGATGCTGACCATGCCGATGTCCATCCCGGGGCACTGGGGCAGCCTCTCGGGCAAAAGCGTCTGCTGCATGGCGGAAGCGACTGCAATCTCGGCCTGCAGCTGCTGATGGCGGCTGCGCCAGCTGTCAAAGGAGCGAAAGGCGTTGCCGTACTCGATCATGACCTCGGTGAGAATCTGAAAGGAGTCCCTCACATACAGCGGCACGTCTCCCAGCGCCTCCAGCAGACGGCCATGCATGTCGATGACCTCCTCCGGCGAAATGTTCTTGGAGAGGAGCCACTTTCCAAACTGCTGGGCCAGGTAGAGCTGGTCTTCACTCTTTCCCTCCAGATAACCGCGCAGAATACGGGTGTACATCAGCTCCGAATCTTGCCCCATGTCTGCGCTCATCTCCCCTCTTGTCCCTCTAGCCATTTTACGACGACGACCCTGGTGCCTTGCCCGGGACGGCTCTCCAGAGTAAATTCGTCCATCATTCGCCTCACGCCCGGCAAGCCTGCGCCCAGCGCTCCAGACGTAGAGAAGCCATCCTCCATGGCTTTGCGAATATCCGCAATGCCGCCTCCCTGGTCCACCGCAGATATTTTCAAACCGACACGGCTTTCCTCCACCAGCCCTTCGAGGAGAATAAAGCCGTCCCCGGCGTATAGAAATATATTTCGCGCCAATTCCGATATGGTGGTCGCGATTCGTGATTGCATAATGGTACCGAACCCAAGTTCTTTCGACATATTTCGACCTATTTGTCTAGCTGTGACGATGTCTGCCTCAGAAGAAATATTAATTTGATGTGAATGAAGCCCTGTCACAACAAGAAACTCCTTCCATTTTACAAGCTTGCCAGCAGCCTCTCGAAAAGAGAACCCGTGTCATTTTTTGTCTAAATTTTTATTAGTATCCTTTCGCTGCGCCTTTGGCCAATCCCTGCCCAGACAGCAAAAAAACCACCTGCCAATATATCAAGTGGTTTTTCCTTCCTGCCGCCAGATGAACGGATCTTCTTTTGTTAAAAGTCGATAATGCCCAGGCTGATTTGCAGAGATTCATTGACACGCTCCATCATCTCATCGTCCAGATGCGTGATTTTATCGGTCAGCCTCTGCTTATCAATGGTTCGGATTTGTTCTAGCAAGATGACGGAGTCGCGGTCGAATCCATACATTTTTGCGTCAATCTCCACGTGCGTCGGCAGTTTAGCCTTCTGAATCTGCGCGGTGATCGCTGCGACGATGACCGTCGGACTAAATCGATTGCCAATATCGTTTTGGATGACTAATACGGGTCGCACCCCTCCCTGTTCAGAGCCGACAACCGGTGATAGGTCCGCGAAAAATACATCGCCACGTTTGACAATCACATCTTACACCCCGCTAACTAAGCGGACAAGAGTATGGTCAGCCTCTTCCTCAGCGCCAAATGCCTCCGATGCCATATTCAAGTTGATCTTAGCCATTTCCATGTACCCTTTTTGCATCGTTTCCCGGATGGCGCGTTTTTTGCGCTCCTTCAGATACAGGTGCATTGCCTGGCGAATAAATTCACTCCGATTGGATTTTTCTTTTTGAATGACGCCGTCCACTTCCTGAAGAAGGTGATGTGGCAGGCTAATCATAATACGTTTCGTATTTGACTTTGACAAGACGAATCCACCTCCAACCATGACCGTTACATCGCAGTGTGTACCGCATTCCAGTATGAGTCACTACCATTATGTCGAACCATTTGCAAAAATATACCTGTCCGGTCGCTACGGGTAGAACCCTTTTTTGCGCTCTACTAGTATTCGTGCTTTTTCGCTGAATTCCTGCCTGCTTTCATCTGCTAGTTATTTACACTGTGCGCGGGCCTATGCGTCATCGTCAAAGGGTGGAACACTTCAGTCACTTCTCCATCCCGGCGATAGACGCGCGGAATCCGGTAGTTCAGCATGCAGGGTATCTCGTAATTGATGGTTCCCACGAGCCCGGCAACTTCGTCGAGGGAGATCTCCTCCATCCCTTGGCGACCGTACAAGACAACCTCGTCTCCCACCTGGGCGGTCTCACTTTGGATCTTGACCATGATCTGGTCCATACATACCCTCCCGACGATCGGCGCGCGGCTGCCTGCATGCAAGACAGCACCGCGATTGGACAACAACCGGGAAAAGCCGTCCGCGTAACCGATCGGAAGCGTCGCGATGGTCTCACCCGGTTTGGCGGTATACGTAGCCCCATAGCTGACAGTCATCGCTTCTGCCGCAGTTTTCACATGGGCAATGCGCGTTTTCAGGGACAGCGCCGGCGTCAGCTGGAGCACGGCCTGCTGCTTCAGGTAAGGCGAAGGATATAACCCGTATAAACCTATGCCCAAACGGATCGTATCATACCCCCATTCAGGGAAGACCATGGCCGCTGCGGTATTGCAGCAATGAACCCGCGGCAGAGTTTTGCCGGCAGTGCGCAGGGCGGACAGCAAGGCCTGGAAGCGCTCGTGCTGAGCGCGGGCGTGAGACGTGTCCTCCTCGTCCGCGCAGGCAAAGTGCGTGAAAATTCCCGTCCAGTTCAGATGGGGACTATGCTCCAGCGCCTCCACCACTTGCAGCAGCTCATCGGCGTCTCGCACGCCCAGTCTGCCCATGCCTGTGTCGGTTTTGATGTGGATGCCGATCGGCTGGGCTCCCGCGCGAGTCAGTTCCGCCTCTGCCTGCTCCACCCATTCCGCATGGGAGGCGGTCAGCTCGATCCCCCATCTGCTGGCGATCGCGACGGATTCGACCGGCGTATAGCCCAGCACCAATACCGGCGCCGTGATTCCCGCTTCCCGCAGCACCACGGCTTCATCCAGCATCGCGACAGCCAGGGAATCGGCACCGCTGGAGAGCGCCTCTTGCCCGACATGAACCGCTCCGTGGCCGTACCCGTCTGCCTTGACGACGGCCATGATGCCCGTAGCTGCTGGAATATGTCTGCGAAAGGCTTCGACATTTGCCCGAATCGCATTCAGATCTACCTCTACCCATGTATCCCGACAAAACGGTTTCATCAGCTATCTCCTCTTTTTGCCCTTGTGATATAGATACAAGCGTTCATTCAATTTATTCAAAAATACCTTGGATACCATCAGCGAATGGCGCTTCCCCGACAATCTGTAGAAGTGGCGCCCTTCGTAAATCATCTCTACCTCGGAGAGCGGGTAACTCTCTTCCCTTCCGCTCATGGTGATAATCAAGTGGGTTTTGGTCAGCTTGTAGGTAGGACGGAGAACCCATTTGTACAAGAAAGGTGCCAGTCCGACAACAGCGATGGCGATGGCAAAAGCCATGATTTTGAAGGTGTCCGTCTTGGAGTTGAAGAACGACGACAACAGGAGCATGCCGATGACAAACGCGACGGTCTCCATCAACCGCATTTTCATGCTTTTTCGCAAGAGAAGATCCTTGTATCCGGATTCTTCTTGATAAAGTATTTCATTGGCCTGATTCTTCATGTATTCCGTTTCACCTCATCGCATAGTTACTTTGACTTTATCTCTTTTGGACAGAAGGTGTCAATTCACTCGAGAGGAATACACGTTTTTTTTAGAAGCCACTTTCCCATCAACCTAGAATAGTGCTTACAGGTGCCGCAGGTCAAAAGCTAATTACTGGGTATCCCTTCAGACCGCGGGGAAATGCGCTTCAGCTCGCGGCCGCTCCGTCCCGGGGACGTGCACTTTTGCTTGCGGCCACCGGCTCGGGGAAGCACGCTTCTTCTCGCCCAAGCCCCGATACCAGCACTCTTTTATACGTCTACGTCAAAAAACGCCCGGCCCCAGAGCGGGACCGAGCGCGTACGCGAGTGCAACCTATCTTTATTTTCCGCCCAAGCCGTAGGTGGACTGCGCGACCTTCACCATTTCCTCTTCCGGCAGGTCTCCCGTCAGCGTAAACTCCACGCCGTCCAGCTCCCATGTCAGGTAGCGCTGGTTGTCGGCTGTCTGCGTCAGCACACCGATGGTAAATCCGAGATCGAGCGGCATCCCTTGCTCGTAGGAGACGGTGGCTTCCGTAGGCCGGGATTCGATCAGCTTGTAGTTGTAAGCCCCTTTGTACTGGAGGACGACGGTCTTTTGACCATTTCGGGTAACCGGCTCGATGTCCCCCTGTTTGACCCCTTCCGGCAGATACGTCGGGACGATGACGCCGAACTGGCTGCTGGGCTGCTGGGCGGAATCGGTAGCCTGCGCCATCGTCGGAATGACGGACATGGAGCTTGCCGTCATATTGCGGTCCTTGTCAAAGGAATCCTTATCAAACGGCGGATTGAAGACAAATTCCGTGAAGTTAATTTTTACCAGCGTCTCCAGATTGGAATCCATGATTTCCGCACGCTTCGGCTTCAAATCATCGGATAGCCAGATTTTTTGCTTGGTCAGCGAACGGTTTCCGCTGTAGTTGGCTTTTACCTCAAAGAGATAGTCTTTGTCATCCATGCTCATCTTGCGTTCTGCGTCGTCGATAATGCTGCGAGCGAGGGTTTCGTACAGATACAACGGCCCGTTGTTTTCCGGCCATCCGCTTTGGAAACGGAAGCTCTTGTTCAGATGGGGAGTCAGTACAAAAACACCTTCGTTGTTTCGCAGAATAATTTGTGTGATGCCTCTCTGCTTCGAAGTGAGGGCTACGCGGTAGTTCGTCGGCTTTTCATACCAGACCTCCACATCGTACTCCATCGGTGTAGAGCTGGTTTGCATGGTGAGAACCGCCTGTGACTTGTAGCCGGCCATTTTGTCCAGCGTGCTGCTCAGATCATCGACAACGTCCTCCGGTGTCTTTTGACCAAAGCAGCCGCCGAGCAGCAGAGAGAAAAGCAACATGAGCGCCAATGGAAGTGCTGCCCGTTTCATTCAATGAACTCCTCCTTGTCTGCATTTTTCGACGAAGAAGGGCTCGCCTGTCTATTTCCTGGGAAATCTGTCAGCCTTTCATTCCATTGGCGCATATCCTGTCATTCTCTGCATGTCGTGTCGTGGGCTGAGTTGACTGCTCTATCGCCAATGATCAGCAGATTTCCCGATTCTGTTAGAACAGGTAGTCCCTCCTAATCTACGCGATATAAATCTATGTTCAACCTCGTCCCAATATGCAGACAAGTTGCAGTTCTTTCATCTTTCGGCAGTTACTTCTTCCAATACCACATGAGCCACTGCGTATTCCTTGCTGTGCGAAATGCTGAGATGAATCCGCAGGCTTTCCATTTTTTTGCCCAGCCTTTCGCAGGCCGCTGCACTGATCGTCATTTCCGGCTTTCCCAATGCTGTCGAAGCGATCTGCATGTCGTGAAAGCCGATCAACCGGCCAATTCCGGTCCCCAAGGCCTTGGCGCCCGCTTCTTTGGCCGCAAAACGTCCGGCCACGTGCTCGGCCAGCCTAGTTTCGCTCATCCCGGTGAGCCGCTCTTTTTCCTCCGCGGTCAATATGCGGTCCAGCAGCTGGGGCTGCCGCTTGAGGAGCGTATGTATCCGCGCGATTTCCACGATATCGGTTCCGATGCCCAAAATCATTCCGTCACTTCTCCCTGGCTTGGTTTTGCAGTCAACATATCACTCTCCCCCGCTTGTTGCAAGTGCACAAACAAACAGCCCCCGCAAAAGAGCGGGGGGTGAAAATATCCAGTCCTGTTATTCCGTAGGTTGTTGAGGCTGCTGAGCGCGTTGCGCAGCGTTTGCAGCAGATTGCTGGTTTTGGCGGCGCACTTCCGCTACGTTGGTTTCGCTTGCAAACTCGGTAGTGGTGGTTTCGGTTTGGTTACGCATCGCTTGGTTCATAGCAGCTTTGTTTCTTTTCGGCATGGTCTATTCACCTCCTCGACGTCGCTGAATATAATGTGTGCGGAGGGGTGAGCTTGTATGCGGGCGGACCCCTTCCAAAAAAGGGGCTGCACAAAAACATCCATAAGGGGAAGGCTATTGGAGAAAGCCGGAAGGATTTATCGCGCGGGACGCGAATGTTTATACATCCCCGCTGGTATGAAAGGAGCAATCAGACAAATGGCTCGTACCGTTATCGTATATACGCAGCAAACCTGCGGACCTTGCCAGGAGGAAAAAATGTGGCTGACCCAGCAAAACATTTCCTTCGAAGACCGCGACATCCGCGCAAATGACGCCTACTTTCAGGAAGCGATCGCCCTGGGTGCCAGCATGACTCCGGTCACGCTGATCGAAGAGGAAAATGGCGACCGCACCGTCATTCACGGATTTGACAAGGAAGAACTGAAAAAAGCGCTGGATCTTTCCTGATCCAACGCTTTTTTTCGCATGACTTATCTGAGTGAATGAGCTGCTGCATCCTGTTTGACTTTCACGATTGGCGATACATCCGGCAAGTGCTGTAAAATTTGCCGAATGACAGGCGGACACTCCGTGTTGAGGGAGTAGTACACCCACGGTCCCTTACGTTTTTCCTTGACCAGCCCGTGTGTTTTGAGCTTGGCCAAATGTTGAGAGACAGATGGTTGGGACGTTTGCAGAATCTCGACGAGATCTCGTACACAAAAGGATTGGACCTGCAAGAGTGCCATGATCGTCAAGCGTGTTTTGTCACCGAGCAGCTTGTAAATCTCTGACAAATACAACACCTGCATCAAATCTGTGTCCATAAAAACCCACCTTTGCCTTGCGGTTTCTGATTATCAGTATACTACACACGCATAAGGCAGGGAAGATATGATTCGACAGAACCGTGAACGTCCCGCACTCAGAATTCGCGATGCCGCATCCCCTGGATCAGCCTGTCCGCGGTCCGTGCGGCCAGCGCCATCACGGTATTGGTCGGGTTGCTGCCGCTGGAGGTAACAAATGTGGCTGCCCCCGCTATAAACAGGTTGGGAATATCATGGGTCTGGCCGTACTCATCGACGACGGACGTGGCGGGATCTTTTCCCATGCGGCACCCCCCCATGAGATGGGCGGTATCGTCAATGACATGAGCAGGCTTTCCTCCCATCGCTTCGATCAGCCGTTTCATCTGTTCGATCGCGTGGTTGATCAGTTTTTTGTCATTTTCTCCGTAGCTGAAGGTAACCTTGGGGACGGGCATCCCGTACTCGTCCTTCTCATCGCTCAGCGTCACCCGGTTATCCGGATGGGGCAGCACTTCTCCCACCAGCGTGATCCGCGCGTAGTAGTTGTAATCGAGCATGTTCTCCCGCAGCGCTCTGCCCCACAGAAAGGTGCCGTCCTGCCTCTGGTGGGCGATTGAACCCGCCATGGCGACGGGCCGGGAGCCGTGCGCGTTTAAGGTGTAGCCCCTGGCAAATCCCCGGTCTCTGTCCGTCTCGTAAAAATGCTGGGACAGCGCCAACACAGGGGTTCCTTTGTAAAGTCTGACCTCCTCCGGCAAAATGCCGTACACATCCTGGCTGGAATGCGGCATGATCGCCTTCCCTACCCAGCCGCTGGAATTGGCCAAGCCATCAGGAAAATGAGGCGTGGCGGAATGGAGCAGAAGTCGCGGCGTCTCCACCACAAAACCGGCCAGGATGTACACCCGTGCCGTCTGCTTGTAGGATTGGCCCTGATGCTGAAAGACCACGCCTGTCACCTTGGAGCCGTCCGTCAATACCTGTGTGACCATGCAATCCGAGAGCACCTCGGCTCCCGCCTGGATCGCCTTGGGGATATGATGGATCAATCCGCTGTACTTGGCATTCGGCATGCATCCCTGATTGCAAAAGCCGCGGTTGATGCAGGGCGGCCGGCCATCAAACGGGGCGGACAGGATCGCCAGCGGCGCGACCACACTTTCCATCCCCAGCTTGGCGCAAGCCTCCCGAAAGAGCTGGGAATTGGCGCTGATCGGCTCGCGCACCGGGTAAGGGTAAGGGCCGCGAAAAGCCCCCCAGGGAAAATGATCGGGTCCGGAAACGGCAATGTCCCGTTCGATCTTGTCGTAGTAGGGAGCCAGATCCTGATAGCGGATGGGCCAGTCCTCTCCCACCCCATCGACGGTTTTGGTCATAAAATCGCTTTCATGGAATCGTAAAAAGACGCCGGTAAAGTGGACAGTGCCGCCCCCGACGCCGCGTCCGGAGTTATTGTGGCCCAGCCGCAGCGGATTTTGTCCTTCCACCAGCCTCGTCTCCTGCCAGCCCAGGTTTTTCATCGCAAGCTCGTCGCTGGCAAAATCTGTCTGCGGGTTCCAATACGGTCCCGCTTCGATGACGACGACTTTCAGCCCTGCCTGGGACAGCTCGTAGGCGAGGACGCTTCCCGCTGCTCCCGCTCCGACGATGCAGACATCCGCGCCATCCGCGTACTTGCGCTTGTCCAGCTGCTTGGACCGGTAGCCGTCGTAATGATCGCTGTGATGCGTCACCCGGTCATGACTTTCCATCCTTTTTCGCCTCCCAGGGATCAACTAATCCTTTTTCCACACGGACCCAGCCCCGCGGATAAGCAGGCCCGCCATATCCGATATCCGACCAGACCAGAGGATGAGAATAATAGGCCCCCACCACGTCGCCCAGCAGCTTTTTAAAAAAATCCTTGGGCGCGACCTGTGACCAGACCGTAGCCTGATTGGCCTTGTTCGTGGCGATGGCGTCCATGACGGCCTGCTGTTCTTCCCGCTTCAAGGCGACAAAATCGGTGCGGAAGAGAAAATGACTCTCGCCGTCGATCCCGGCAAGTCCCAGCCGGTACAATTCCTTTTTCGGCGGCGTCCCTACCTTTCGCTGCGACTCGCCGATCGGGCTGGCGAGGGAATCATCGATATGCTGGGTAATATAAGTCAGCACCTCCAGCCGGTGATCGTCGATGAGCACACTGGCAACCGCCTGGACGAGCAGAGCTTCTTGCTTGGTCAAAAACTTGCAGGCCACTTGAGGCGTCTTTCTCTGGCCGACGATTTTGCGGGTGTGGGCGTCCCACTCCCTGTTCTCTTCCCAGACATCATAGGTGGGGTAATGACTGTGCTTGGCCATCGCAAGTCACCCCCAGTACAGGGCAAGCAGCCCCAGAGCGGATATCGCCGTGATCAACAAGGGGAGAATGATCGGCGGTCCCACGAGAAAATTTTGGCTCTGCGAATAGCCGCCGACCCGCTGCCCGACACCGGCCGTATGCAGATAGCCGCCATACAGGCCGCCAACGATGCCCAGCCACATGAACAGAGCAAACAAGATGCGCAGCCAGCCCGCGTGGTAGAACGCCAAAACGATAGCCGCCAACGCAAAAATCGGGGTTTCAATCACGGGCACCCACATCGCCCAATGACGAAAATTTTGCCTTGAGTGAAACATCGTGACCTGTACAAAAATCAGGGCGAACGCCAGCCCTACAAAAAGCAGCAAGACCCTCTCCAGGGGCCATCCTTGCCACATCGCCATCTCCTCCTGGGAATCCATCCTTTGGTATATCGCGTTCCTATTTTTTCCTTCGGGAGCAAATGTTATGCCTCGCTGGAGGGACGGTTGGCCATGCCTTCATCAAAAAAAACCAGCTTTCTGTCATAAAAAGCTGGATTTCGCCAGATCCACGTGCGCCTTCCCCCGTTTTCCGAACCGCAAAAAAGAGCGACGGCTCTTCGTCGCTCTTCTCTCTTGCGCGTCTCCCCGATCAACCAAATCGTCCCGTGATGTAATCTTCGGTCCGCTTGTCGCAAGGGTTTTGGAAAATCACCGGCGTGGAGTCGAATTCGACCAGCTCGCCGTTGAGGAAAAATGCGGTTTTATCGGAGATGCGGGCCGCCTGCTGCATATTGTGCGTGACGATGACGATGGTGTACGTCTCTTTCAGCTCAGCCAGCAACTCCTCGATTTTTGCGGTGGAAATCGGGTCCAGCGCCGAAGTCGGTTCGTCCATCAGCAAAATTTGCGGATTGACGGCGAGGGCGCGGGCGATGCACAGACGCTGCTGCTGGCCGCCGGACAAACCGTAGGCCGGCTTTTTCAGCACGTCCTTCACTTCCTCCCACAACGCTGCCGCCTTCAGGCTGCTCTCGACGATTTCGTCCAGCTTCTGGCGGTCGGTGATTCCATGAAGCTTCGGACCAAATGTAATATTTTCATATATGCTTTTCGGAAACGGATTGGGCTGCTGGAAAACCATCCCGATATTTTTGCGCAGGATCTCCACATCTACCTTGGTCTGGTAGATGTCTTCCCCGACCACTTTGACGCTTCCTTCGATCCGCACGCCCTGAATCATGTCATTCATGCGGTTCAGCGTGCGCAAAAACGTGGATTTTCCGCAGCCGGATGGCCCGATGAAAGCGGTAATGCTGTTGGCGTCGATATCCATATGAATATGATGCAGCGCTTGATGTTCACCATAAAACAGGTTCAGATCGCGTACCTCGATGATACTCACGGTGGCCAGACCCCTCTCTTTATTCACACTTCGAAGTGATCAACGAATTCGTTCTTCGCCAATATTAGTAACGTTTCTGGAATTTATTGCGCAAATAGACGGCCGTCGCATTCAGGGTAAACAGCACAATCAACAGGACGATGATGCCCGCAGCGGCGATGGCGCGGAATTCATCCTGCGGCTTCGATGTCCAGCTGTAAATCTGGATGGGCAGGACCGTAAACTGATCCAGCGGCGAGCTGGGGATAAAGGCAATAAAGGTAACGGCCCCGACGACGATCAACGGCGCCGTCTCTCCGATCGCGCGGGACAGGGCCAGGATAAAGCCGGTCAAAATGCTGGGAAACGCAGCCGGAATCACCACGCCGCGGATCGTCTGCCACTTGGAGGCGCCCAGTGCGTAGGACGCATTGCGCAGATGCTGAGGCACGCTGCGGATTGCCTCCTGCGAGGCCACCACGATAATCGGCAGCACCAGCAGAGCCATCGTCAATGCCCCGGACAGGATGGTGCGGCCAAACATAAAGCCTTCGACAAACAGGCCGAGACCCAAGATCCCGAAAACAATCGACGGCACGCCCGCCAGATTGTTAATGTTCACTTGAATCAGATTGGTCAGCCAGCCTTTTTTCGCGTACTCCTCCAGGTACAGGGCCGTGCCGATCCCCAGGATAAACGCGATCGGCGCCGTAATCCCGATGATCCACAAGCTGCCGAACAGAGCGGAGAGAATGCCCGCTCTCTCGGGAAAGCGGGAGGCAAAGCTGGTCACGAATTGCCAGTCCAGCCACCCGAGACCATCGGAGAGGATGCGATATAGCAAAATGCCCAGCGCCACGACTCCCAGCATCGTTGCCAGGAGAAAGACGATCCGTGACGCCCGGTCATAGATTTTTCGACGTGTCAGATTTCCCGTTGACATTAATACTCCTCCTTAAAGCGGCGCGTAATCCACTGTGCGATGACGTTAATGGCCAGCGTAAGCAGGAACAGCGTCATGCCGACGGCAAAAATTGTTTTGTACTCGATCGAGCCGTGCTCGATGTCGCCGCCGCTGACCTGGACGATAAAGGCGGTCATCGTCTGAATGCTCTCCAGCGGATTCAGCGTCAGCTTGGGCGTCGCTCCAGCGGCAATCGTCACGATCATCGTTTCCCCGATCGCGCGGGAACAGGCGAGTACGAATGAAGAGATAATTCCGGATAAACCTGCAGGCACCACGACCTTCGTCGCTACCTCCAGCTTGGTCGCACCCAGGGCATATGCGGCATCCCGCAGGGAACGAGGGACGGCCACCATCGCGTCTTCACTGAGCGAAGCGACCATGGGCAGAATCATGATTCCGACCACGATGCTGGCGGAGAGTGCATTAAACACCCCGGTGTCGGGGAAAATCGTGCGGATCAGCGGCGTGACAAACGTCAAGGCAAAATACCCGTAGACGATCGTCGGTACACCGGCGAGAACTTCCAGAATCGGTTTAATCGTGCGACGCACTTTTTCGTGTGCGTATTCACTCAGGTAAATGGCGGTCATCAAACCAAACGGCAAGGCGACCAAGCTCGCCCCCAGTGTAATCAGGACAGAGCCGGACAACAGAGACAAAATACCAAAATGCTGGGGAATAAATAACGGCGTCCATTTGGTGTCGGTCAAAAAGGAAAAGAGCGACACTTCCTGAAAGAAGCCAATGGTTTCAAACAACAGCACCATCACGATGCCGACGGTCGTCAATACGGATACGATGGCACACGCGATCAGGAAGAAGCGGATACCCCAATCTCTCTTTTTCTTCTCGTTTTTGACGACGATCTGGCTATGTTTGGCGAGCATCTCTTTTTGTAGTGTTAATGTTTCTTGTCTACCCAACGTGAACATCCCCTTTCCGCTCACAGACAGAGGGAAATGTGGCGTTACCCTTTCATAACGCCACATTCCTCGTCATCCGCTGTCAGGATTACTGAATCTTGGCAAGCGATTCTTTATAGGAATCCTCGGTCATCGGCACGTAGAATACCGATTTCACCAGTTCCGGTGCATTTTCCAGATAGAACTTCACGAATTCTTTTACTTCCGCTCTTTGCAGAGAAGCTTTGTTCGCATAGATGTAGATCGGACGGGCCAGCGGTTTGTAGGTGCCGTCTTTAATCGTGTCAAAGGAAGGAAGCACCGCGTTGCCATCGCCGCTGTCGATCGGTACCAGCTTCAGCTTGTCTGCGTTTTCTTCGTAGTAGGCGAAGCCGAAGTAGCCCAAGCTGTTTTTGTCGCCGGCAATGCCTTGGACGAGAACGTTGTCGTCTTCGCTGGCGGTGTAGTCAGGACGGCTTTTCTTGGCCTCTCCCACGACAGCCTCGGTGAAGTATTCAAAGGTACCGGAGTCCGTACCGGGTCCGTACAGTTTGATTTCCTCTGCCGGCCAGTCAGCGCGCACGTCTTTCCATGTTTTCACTTTGCTGTCTGGTTCCCAGATCTTCTTCAGCTCGTCAACGGTCAGCTTGTCTACAAAGCTGTTCTCCTTGTTGACGACGACGGAGATGCCGTCATACGCCACGGGGATTTCCACAAACTCAATGCCTTTTTCTTTGGCTGCAGCGGCTTCGCTGTCTTTAATCGGACGGGATGCGTTGCTGATATCGGTCTCGCCAGCCGCGAATTTTTTGAATCCGCCGCCGGTGCCGGATACGCCAACGGTCACCTGCACGCCTGCATTCGCTATTTGGAACTCTTCCGCTGCCGCTTCCGTGATCGGGAATACAGTGGAAGAACCGTCTACCTTGATCGTCCCGGACAGGTTGCTGGCGTTGTCAGCAGGAGCTTTCGCTTCCGAACCAGTGGATGAACCGTTAGAGCCATTCGCAGCGGGGGCAGGAGCTGCATTGTTGGTTCCACATCCTGCGAGAACGGCACCTGCAATTGACATGACCAGCATAAGACTACCGAGTTTTTTCACGATGAAAATCCTCCTTAGAATCGGTTTGTTTTCCTCTTTCCAATTACAGATGATACAGGTCGAATGTTGTTCTATTATGTTGGCTTTGTAAATCTTTCTTAAAGTTTGGCAGAGGGCTTGATTATTTCAGAGGAAAAATGGGCAGACTGGTACTACTTTTTATGAGGAGGGAGTATTTCGATGGACAAACTTGCCTTAATCCTTGTCATCATCGGCGCGATCAACTGGGGACTCATCGGACTGTTTCAATACGATCTGGTCGCCAATTTGTTTGGCGGGCCCGATTCGATGGTCAGTCGAATCATTTACACTTTGGTGGGTCTGGCCGGAATCTACTCGATCAAGTTTCTGGTGGGGGACCGCGAGAGGACTTGACCCGGGAGCTTGTCTCCTTTTGGGCAGACAAAAAAAAGCACATCCGGTTGTCGGATGTGCTTTTTGGCGTTGATCGGGAATACGGGTTACTGCCTGGTCATCGGCTGGTCGATGCTGACATGACCCGCGAGAGTTCCTGCGGTCTTGCCGTCTACTAAGAAAACGATCTTTTCCACTTCGTCAAATTGGAAAAGCGTTTCACGCAGGGCTTCGATAGCCATGGCCTCTACGCCCGATCCCATGTTATAGACGTTCTTGCCGTCCGCATCAATGGTCAGCGTCCCCTTGTCAAACGTGACGGAGTGGTAGTGAAAGTCTTGCCACAATGGGTAATGAGCCTGATCCTGCGGCTTTTCCAAAAGAGCAATCGCTTGCTTGTACTTGTCCAGATCATCCGTATAGGCAATGTCGTGCTGCTCTTTGACGACTTCCATCACATTGCTGTCGGTGTAGTAAACCGTGATCGTTTCTTTCGTTTTGACCGGTTCTGCAGACGGGGCGGCAGATGTGCCCGGTGTTTCGGTTTGTCCGGCTGGCGGCTGTGCCTGCGGCGCTTTTCCCTGTCCGCATCCCGTCAGCAGCAAGAGCGCTGCGACGGCCGCCACCCAAAAACGGCTTTGTTTCATGAAAGGCCTCCCCTTTCCATTCAATTTGCCAAGGCAGCCTTAGTAATAAGATTCATAGTATTCGCGTACGGCAGCTGCCAGAGCTTCGGCCACCTTTTGCTGGAAAGCGGGGGAAGTCAGTTTGGCATTCTCTCCCGGATTGGAGAGGAAGCCCGTCTCTGTCAAGACTGCGGGCATGGTCGTATGCTTGATGACGTAAAAGCCCGTGCTCTTTACGCCGCGATCGAAAAACTGCGTCGCCCCCTGCAAATGCCGGTGGACCACTTCGGCAAACGTCTTGCTGTTGGCATGGTAATAGAAGGTCTCTGTTCCTTGGGCAGTCGGCTTCGTGAAGGAGTTGGCGTGAATGGACAGGAACAGATCCGCGTCCCGCTCATTGGCAAAGGCCACTCTCTCCTCCAGCTTCAGGTACTCATCTGTAGTACGTGTCGCCTCCACCTGGAACTCGGGATACTTCCTCAGCAGTTGCACCAGCTTGTTCGAGACAGCCAGGGTAAAGTCTTTCTCCAAATTGCCCTGGGTACCGGTCGCCCCTCGGTCTGCACCGCCATGCCCGGCATCGATGACGATTCGAAACCCGGTCTTCTTCGGTACAGGAGAGAGCTTGACCTCGATCCCCTCTTCCGTATACTCCAGATTATACTTGCTCTTTTGATTGAGCTCAATCACCACGCGCACCGTATGCGGCGATGCGCTGTACTGACTGTAGCGAATATCGGCGATAAGCGCGTCATCGCGGGATGCCTCGACCGATTCCCGGCCGCGGACGTCCGCGTCGGACTCATCCTCCGACTCTGCTTCGCCGTCTTCCCTCTCGGTCGCCCGGTCGCTTTCGCCTTGCTCCCGGTCATCTTCATCGGCATCTACAGCCTGCTTTTCCTCTTCGACAGTCGTTTCACCAGCCTGTTCTTCACTGGATGCGCTCTCTCTTTCCAGCTTGTCCAACAGACGCGGGTCCAGCTCTGTCTGCGGCAAATCGAGGACGATCCGGTGCGGTCCCTGAAGGACGAAGGCATCCGCCGTGACCGAGAGATCGGTACGGATGCGGATCACCTGGTCATCCTGGCTCACTCCGGTAAACCGGGCGAGACGCTCGATTTCAACCAGATTCTGCTCCGGCGTCCAGGAGTAACGGCCGCCCAATTCCTCTTCGATCAGGGACAGCGGCAGGGTCAATTGGCCATCGATGGTGATGCCCCGCTCCGGGTGCTTCCATACCTGACCTTTTTTTCCTACCTCTTTGGCGACGGCATCCGCTGCGAGGAACAGCTCGTCCCCCCGTTGAAAGGCTTTTAGCGTCTGAACCGGCTTCTTTCCATTGTAGCGAATCTCCGGCGTCTCGTTGGCGATGACAGTGCGCGTCTTGTCATCCCATCCGACAGTGACTCCGAGCGATTCCCCGACGAAACGGAGCGGCAGGAGCATGCGCTGATTGCGCATGACCGGCGCTGTATCCAGTTGTACGCGTTTGCCGTTTACCAGCGCATCCCTCGACCCGACGGTCAGCTGCAGCGTCTGCTGACCCCGGGTGATCACGGCGGTTCGCGTCTCCTGGTTCCATTCCACTTGGGCTCCCAGCCCCTCCGCAATGACTCTCACCGGAACCAATGTGCGTCCTTTTTCGATCATCGGCGGCACATCCGGCTGGACGGCTTGTCCTCCGATCATCAGCTGAACGGCCTGCTCCGCGCTGCTGCCCGCAGCCGACGCCCATCCCGGAATGAGCAGCATCGCCATCAGCATCCATAGTGGTAACCAACGTGTATTCATCCTGACCTCCTTCTTGGTGTTTTTACGTTTGGTATCAAGTGAAACCCAGCGGTATTGCGCCATACTATTAGACGCGCCACCCCCCGCAAAGTTTGTAGGCTTTTGGACTCAAATCCGGTCGAAAAAAAGAAAAAAGTGCCGAGTTTCGGCACTGGCACATGGTCTGGCTATTTACGCAAGCGAAGGCTGCCGAATCATCTCGGCAGCCTTTCGTTTGGCGTCCTCTATCTGATTACTCCTACTCCAGTTCTCTTTGTTCGAACTCGTAATCCACTTTCTTCGGAGCGACTTTGGCGTTTTCGAGCGCAGGCGTGTCCGGACGGGCGATCTGGTACACCGCTGCACCGACGATCTCTGCCACTTCCTGCAGCTTCTCCTTGCTGATCTTGTCAATCGTGTCCTCCGGCGTGTGGTACCACGGCTCGACCGGCGCGTGGATGAACAGGGCGGCAGGGATGCCTACCTCAGCGAAAGGAACATGGTCGCTGCGCCCTTCCTGGCCGTAGTTGACGGTCTCGGACAGGCGGGAACCGGCGGCCGCTCCCAGATCCGTCACGATGTTTTTCTCCCCGTCCACCGTGTACATGATCAGCTTGCCAGCGTCGCGGCTGCCGACCATATCCATCTGGAACATCCCGACCGTTCTCTCGATTTCATCTTCCGTCAGCGAGTCGACATAGGCGTAGGAGCCGAGCAAGCCGTTCTCTTCCGCACCGAATGTAATGAAGCGAAGCTCCGTATCAATCGGCATGTTGGCCATCACCCTGGCCAACTCCAGCGTCGTGGCTGTACCGGAAGCGTCATCGTTTGCTCCAGGCGCACCTTCGACTGAGTCATGGTGGGCTCCCACGATGACGATCTGGTTGGTGCTCTTTTTCTTGTCAGGCTTCTTGGTGGCGATGACGTTATAAGAGGTGCTCTCTTTCGTCTCCGCCCCTTCTACCTCCACCGTTGCCGTCAGCGACTCGCCTGCCTCCAGCCTCTCCAGCAACTCCTGGCCTTGTGCTCTGGTCAAAGCCAAGGCAGGCACGTAATCGCTGTCGGGGCCTCCGAGTGTTCCGTTAATCACGCCGGAGGTGTTGTTAAAGATGAGCACGGCCTCGGCGCCAGCCCGGGAGGCGTTCAGCACCTTTTCGCCAAAGGGGATTTCGCCGCGGCTGATCAGCGCGATTTTGCCGCTCAGATCCACTCCATCGAGATCGCTGGTTCGGCCCAGGCCGGCGTATACCAGCTCTCCCGTAGCTTGTCCATTCACGCCGTAAGAGAAATTAAGAGGTTCCCAGTCGGTGTCCTCAAAGCCGCTGACCTCAAGCGAGATGTGGTCCGGCTCCTTGTAGCTCATAAACTTAAACGACTGCAGTTCGGTATCGTATCCGTACGACTTGAACTGCTTCTCAAGGTATTTGGCAGCATCATGCTCTGCCCGGGTCCCGGCTACTCTCGGCTCTTTGGACAGATATTCTATCGTATCGTAGATGTTGTCCACCTTGATCCGTTTGACGATTTTGTTGTCAAAAGCACTGTCAGAAGGATGTGGCGCAGCATAGGCAGGCAAACTGAAGGCCAAGCTGGCTATTAACGCGAGCGGAAGTACCTTTTGTTTCAAGATTATTCTCCCCCTTGCCAAAATGTGGATTATATTGTCTATTATCAGGATTTTCGCTCCGTTTGTGTAGTCTGAATCGTCAGACAATTAACCAGACCATCCGACAGCATCTGAGGCTCCTCCCTTCGACAAACAGGCTTCGCCTCCATTGGACGGCGAAGCCCTTCCATGCAGATCAACACAGAGAAAAAAAAGAGACGTTCGCTATTCACCGAACGTCTCTTTCGCTAACCGATCATCCGCCCATCCCGTCGGCTGACGGGAGCCGCACTCCTTCCCCTCAGTCCACCGTTGGCCAAAAATTGTTGAATCATGGCGATGACGGCCGGATTGGAGAGCACTTTGACAGATTCGGCCACCTTGGGATTTTTTAATTGCGGAATCACGGCCCCCAGTTGCGGCAGAAGCGGCAGCAGGTCTTCCAAAGGCAACGCGGGCTTCGGTTTCGGCGGCTCCAGCTCGACCGGAATCGAACGCCTTCTGCCGAACAAGACGCCTCCTCTGCTCCGGGAGGGCTGTTTCACTTTGATCCTGCTGATCGTCTCCTTCATCTCCTCAATATCGCGGCGGACTTGCTGCATCTCCCGCATCACCTGCTCATTGCTCGCCGAATTCTCTTCTGCGATGCGATGGATCGCTTCCGCCAGCATGACCCGGGAAGATGGATTCTTTTTTGTCTTTCCTTTAGCTTTGGCAGCGATCGTCCCCACCTCCTCCCTCATTTTTCAGCACCATTATTTTTTAAATCTGTTTTTGATGGCGTTGAGATCGCCGGGTTTGACTCCTTTTTGGGCCAGCTTGTTCATCAAGCTGCCGACATTTTCCGTTCTCGCCATGCTCCGAAACTGTTTGACGTAGCTGTTCAGCTCCTGGTCTGTGAAGGTTTTTCCGGACTTTCTGCCCAAATCGCGAATGACTTCCTTGAGACCGGCGTCTGATTTCAACTTATCCTTGGGTATCGATCTGACGATACTCAGCAGCTTTCCGATATCCATGCACAAATCCCTCCCGATATAGCGGTACTCCTTTCTACTCTATGTAAGGAAGGCGAAGGGGGATTGGTCATTTGTCCCTGGATCAGAAAAAAAGAAGAGAGCACATGACTGTGCCCTCTTTGAATCGTCTATCTTATTCAACGGTTGCCCATTTGTAATCGACATCGCCCAGACCGGTGATCACCACGTCTTTGACGCTGTCTTTTTGTACCCAAGATTGCGTGTAGAAGTAAATAGGCGCGATTGGCATTTCATCCATCAGGATTTTCTCAGCATCGCCGAGAACCTTGAGGCGCTCGTTATGATCTTGGATGGTAGCGGATTTGTTCAGCAGCTCTTTGTACTGAGCATTTTCCCAGAAGGTATCGTTGTTTCCGCCGTTTTTCTCCTTGTACAGCTCCAGGAAGTTGATCGGATCGTTGAAGTCACCCAGCCAGCCCATGCGGCCGATTTGGTAGTTTCCTTGGTGCATGTCTTCCAGGTAAACCTTCCACTCTTTGTTTTCCAGCTTCACTTCTACGCCCAGATGCTTTTTCCATTGGTCTTGGATCGCTTCTGCAATCTTTTTGTGAGCTTCGGAGGTGTTGTAAGAGAGCGTGATCGGCGGCAGCTTGTCGATGCCGAGCTCTTTCATGCCTTCTTCCAACAGTTTTTTCGCTGTTTCGGTGTCGTTGTCTTTGAAGTAGCCGTCTTTGTTGATGGCCATGGACATCGGCAGCGCACCCATCGCCGGGATTTGACCCGATTGCAGGATGTTGTCGATCAGGGATTTACGGTCAATCGAGTAAGCAAACGCTTTACGAATTTTCGCGTTGTTGAACGGTGCTTTCTCCGTGTTGAATTTGTACCAGTACGTACCCGCGATCGGTTGGGTTTTCATTTTGCCGGATTCGATCAGAGACGGGATGGCATCTGTCGGCAGAGCGCTCAGCGGTGCACCGGCCCAGTCGATCTCGCCGTTGTCGAACATGGACAGCTCGGTATTTTCATCCTCAACCATGGAGAACTCGATTCTGTCCAGCTTTACGGAATCTTTATCCCAGTAGTTTTCGTTTTTCACGAGAACCAGCTTGCTCTTGTGTTCCCACGCTTCCATTTTGAAAGGACCGTTACCTACGTGAGTGCTGGCTTCTGCTGCCCATTTTGGATCCGCTTCCACGACTTTTTGGTTAACCGGGAAGTACGTCGGGAATGCAGTCAGCTCCAGGAAGAACGGAGTTGGGTTTTCCAGTTTTACTTCCAGCGTTTTGTCGTCCAGGGCTTTTACGCCGACGTCGTCTTGGCTGGCTTGCCCTTTGTTGTAGGCTTCCCCGTTTTTCACGTAGTAGAGCTGGTAGGCGTAGTTGGAAGCTGTTTTCGGATCGAGAGCGCGTTTCCATGCGTATTCAAAATCTTTTGCGGTAAGCGGATCGCCGTTGCTCCATTTCGCTTCACGCAGGTGGAATGTATATGTGAGACCATCTTCGGATGTTTCGATCTTTTCTGCGATAGATTCATGCGGCTGTCCGTCCGCACCCACACGTGTCAAACCGTCAAAGGTAGCACGGATGATCGCTGCGGAAGTGGTGTCTTCGGAAATGCCAGGGTCGGCAGTCGGCGGTTCAGAGTGAAGGTTCAATTTCAGAACTTTCGGACCTGTTTTCTCCGGAGCAGCTGCCTGTTGGTTGTCAGGTTGGTTTCCGGTTTGCGCTTGGTTGCCGCCGCCGCATCCAGCAAGCGCTGCACCAAGAACCAGGATGGAACTCATTGCTACAAAAATATTCTTTTTCATGCCACTTGTCCCCCTTGTCTAAATCTTTTATCAATATACATGCTTTTACATTCTTTTTAAATAAGTTTAATCGCGATTTAACAAAATTTTATTTGTTTATAAAGATTTTTATAAATAAATAAAAAAATATTTACTGATAAAAATTGGGCGGGCGATTAGAGGCCTTGCGGCAGTTGGAAAAAGCCGGCATGGACGGACCGGACAAGTCTTGGAGAAAAAATAAAGACTTCTTTCCTGTTTTCCAAAAGCAGGAAAGAAGTCTTCTCTGGCGCAAATCGCATTTTTGGCGAAAATCACGCTAGCGAAGCAGAGCGTTTCCGATAAAGGCGTAGATATCTTTTTTGTCATTGCCTGCTACTTTGCGCATCTCCAGCTCCAATACCTTGACGCCTGTCACATTGACGTGGATCAGCTGGCTCTGGCTCGCCTTCATGCGCGGGCTTTCGTGGAGAACTTTGCCGTCTCCCTTGATCCTCCAGATAATCAAGTCGGTCTTATTGGGAGAATGGTCGTCGACGGCCACGACACCGGAGAGTTCTTTGTATTTTCCGTTCAGCTCGACGCTGATAACCTGTCTCGTCGTGGAGGGGTAGCGGTCATTGGCGATGACATCAATGCCGGTGTAGCCGATCCCGTGATCGTAGATCGTCCCCCCTGCGGAAAAGCTGCCGTTATCCCAGTTGTCCACATTCGACTTCGTGGCGATATATCCGTACGGCATTTTATATTTGAGCGAGGAAAGTCTTGTTTCGCTGCCTACCGCAGCAGTCGGCGCACCGATGGTTACCGTGCTGGCGTTGGCATCCCAGGTCACATTTTTCCCGGCTGCCGTGCCGACATAAGTAACCGGTGCATAAGGCACCCCTTTGTACAAAAATGCGTCATTGGTCTCCCGCAACTGGCCGTTTACCATGAATTTGATGGGCTTGAAGTCCACCTGAATCGACTGAGTGGCGGCGTAGGTCAGGCCGGAGAAAAAGATGGACCCCAGAAGGAACCCCGACACAAACCCCAGCTTCGATTTTTTCATCAAGATGACCCCTCCTATTGTACTGGCAAATCGAGCCAATCATAACATTATTTTCTCTATTTGGGGTTGTGTCTATGGAAGGATTTGTCTGACAGTTTTGTATGACTTCTTTCCTGATTTGTTTTGCCGCTGAAAGTTTCGGATTGGGCATAGGTCCCTCTTTCATGAAAGGCCTTCTTACTACGAGGCTGTGGGGTGAAGAAGCCTATTTCCCTGCTTAACTCCGGGCTACGGCTCCGAATTCAAGCAAAAAAGAAGGGCCACGTAATGGCACCCTTCTTTTGATGAATCCAGTCAGAGAAACCTCTGCCCGCGTGATTATTCGATTGTCGCCCACTTGTAATCGACAAAACCGAGACCGTCGAGAACGACGCCTTTTACTTTGTCGTTTTTCACGTAGGAGTGCGTATAGTAGTAGATCGGCGCGGCCGGCATTTCGTCCATGAAGATTTTCTCTGCTTCGGCGAGAATCGCTTTGCGCTTCGCTTCGTCTTTCTCCATGGCCGATTGGTTCAGCAGCTCTTGGAATTTTGCATTCTCCCAACGAGTATCGTTGTTTCCGCCATTCTTGAACTTAAACAGTTCCAGGAAGTTGATCGGATCGTTAAAGTCTCCGCTCCAGCTGGAACGGCCGATCATGAACTTGCCTTGGTGCAGGTCATCCAGGTATACCTTCCACTCTTTGTTCTCCAATTTGACTTCTACGCCAAACGCTTTTTTCCACTGGTCTTGCACCGCTTCGGCGATCTTTTTGTGACCTTCAGAGGTGTTGTAGGCGAGCGTAATCGGCGGAAGCTTGGTCAGGCCTTCCTCTTTCATGCCCTCTTCCATCAGCTTTTTCGCTGTTTCCACATCATTGTCCTTGAAGTACGGCTCCGAAGTGAGAGCCATGGTCGGAGGCACGAGGCCCATCGCCGGCTGTTGGTTCGCCTGCGTCACATTGTCCACGATAGACTGACGGTCGATCGCGTACGCAAACGCTTTCCGAATCTTCGCGTTGTTGAACGGAGCTTGTTCCGTGTTGAACTTGTACATGTAGGTGCCCGCGATGGCATGTACTTGCATCTTGCCGGAATCTTTCAGAGCTGGGATGGCGTCGGTCGGCAGCGCGCTCAGCGGAGCGCCGGCCCAGTCGAGATCGCCGTTGTCAAACATGGACAGCTCGGTATTCTCGTCCTCTACCATGGAAAAATCGATCTTGTCCAGTTTTACGGCATCTTTATCCCAGTAGTTTTCGTTTTTCACGAGAACCAGCTTGCTCTTATGCTCCCAGGTTTCCATTTTGAACGGACCGTTGCCCACATGGGTTTTGGCTTCCGTCGCCCATTTGGGATCGGCTTCCGCTACTTTTTTGTTGACCGGGTAGTAGGTGTAGAAAGCGGTCAACTCGAGGAAGAATGGCGTCGGGTTCTCCAGCTTTACTTCCAGTGTCTTGTCATCCAGTGCCTTTACGCCCACTTCATCGGCGCTGGCTTTATTTGTATTGAATTTCTCGGCATTTTTAATGTAGTAGAGTTGGTATGCATAGTTGGCAGCTGTCGCCGGTTCCAACGCATGCTTCCAAGCGTATTCGAAGTCATGAGCGGTGACAGGGTCGCCATTGCTCCATTTGGAATCGCGGAGATGGAAAGTATAGGTGAGTCCATCCTCCGAGATATCGATTTTTTCGGCTACGGATTCATGGGGCTTCCCGTCTTCACCGATCCGGGTCAGGCCATCGAAGGTCGCCCGCAGCAAAGCGCCGGATGTAGAGTCTTCCGCCAAGGCAGGGTCAGCTGTAGGCGGTTCTGCATGCATATTGAGACGCAGAACTTTGGGTCCCGTGCTCTCTTCGTTTTGTGTATTGCCTTGGGCATTGCCTTCGGGTTTGTCTCCGCCGCAACCAGCCAGTGCAGCACTCAGTACGAGAATGGAGCTCATGGCTGCGAAAATGCTTTTTTTCATCGTAGTTCTTACCTCCCCTTATCAACCAATAAGACTCGTTTCATACTATACTTCAATTTTAGTAATGTTAAAGCGATTTTAATCAAGTTTAATTTTAGTTTATGTAAACATTTATTAGAGTAAACGAAAATAAAAACCGTTCCATTTTTCGAACGGTTCTGATTTTGCGCTATATTTTTTATTTGCCTCTATTTCTGAACGATCTCGGCCCACTTCAGGTCGACAAACCCAAGCGGGTCTACCTGTACGCCCCTGACGTTTTCATTCTGCACCCAGATGTCCACGTCCGTAAACATCGGGATGAGCGGCATCTCATCCATGATAATCTGTTCCGCTTCGGCAAACATCTGCTTGCGCTTCTCCAGGTCCAGCTCCGCCGCCGCCTGTATGATCAACTCTTTGTAGCGGGGGTTTTCCCAGCCTGTGTCGTTGTTCCCCCCGTCTTTGTCGCGGAACATCTCCAGGAAGTTGATCGGATCGTTAAAATCTGCGCTCCAGCCGATTCGGCCAATCTCGAAGTTCAGCTCCGTGAGATCCTGCAGATGCACTTTAAACTCTTTGTTCTGCAGCTTCACCTCAATGCCCAATGCCTTTTTCCACTGATCCTGGAGCGCCTCGGCGATCTTCTTGTGGCGGTCTACCGTATTATAGGAAAGGGTCAGGACGGGCAGCTTGCTTTGGCCCAGCTCCTTGAGTCCTTCCGCCAGCAGTTTTCTTGCGGTTTCCACATCATTGTCCTTAAAGTACCCCTCCGGTTTGAGCATCATCGTCTGGGGCAAGATTCCCATCGTCGGCACTTGCCCAACCTGCGTGACGTTATCGACGATATCCTGTCTGTTGACCGCATAGGCGATCACTTTCCGAATTTTTGCATTATTTAACGGAGGCTTCGTCGTATTTAATTTATACCAGTACATCGAAGCTTGCGGATGAATCACCAGCTTCCCCGCGGCTCGCAAAGCCGGGATGGCATCGGTCGGGATTCCCCCCATCGGCTGGCCGGCCCAATCCAGCTCGCCTTTTTCAAACATCGCCAGCTCCGTATTGTCGTCGTCAATCATGACGAATTCGATTCGGTCCAGCTTCACCGCTTCTTTGTCCCAGTAGTTTTCGTTTCTCTCCAGCACGATCTTGCTCTTGTGCTCCCAGATGCTCATCTTGAACGGACCGTTTCCTACATGTGTCGCCGCTTCCAAAGCCCAGTCGGGATTGGCCTCCACTACTTTCTGGTTCACCGGGTAATAGGTGTAGAAGGCAGTCAGCTCCAGGAAAAAGGGGGTGGGATTCTCCAGGGTGACCTCCAGTGTCTTGTCGTCCAAGACTTTGACGCCGAGCTGTTCGGGCGAAGCCTGCCCGGCATTGATTTTCTCTGCATTCTTGATGTAGTAGAGCTGGTAGGCGTATTCGAAGAAAAGGCAGCCCCGAACAGTCTTGCTCGTTCTGGCTGCCATGTTTGCTATGGTTGGTTCTCCGTCTTCTGCAATGATGCTGCTGCGAAGTAGACGTCTTTCCGGCAATTACTGAGTAATCTCAGCCCATTTCAGGTCGATAAACCCGAGTCCGTCTACCTGTACACCCTTTACTTTGTCGCTTTGTACCCATACGTCTACGTCCGTAAAGAGCGGGATGACGGGCATCGCGTCCATGATGATTTGCTCAGCCTCGGCAAACATCTGCTTGCGGGTCTCCGGATCCTTGGCGGTAGCCGATTGGGCCAGGAGCTCTTTGTAGCGGCTGTCTTCCCAGCCGGTGTCGTTGTTGCCGGTATTGGCGTCGCGGAACATCTCCAGGTAGTTGATCGGATCGTTGAAATCCGCATTCCAGCCGATACGGCCGATTTCATAGTTCAGCTCATGCATGTCTTGCAGATGCACTTTGAATTCTTTGTTCATCAGCTTCACATCGATGCCGAGTGCCTGTTTCCACTGATCTTGAATCGCTTCGGCAATTTTCTTGTGACGGTCGGTCGTATTGTAGGACAGAGTGATTGTCGGCAGCTCAGTGACCCCGAGCTCTTTCATGCCTTCCTCCAGAAGTTTCTTCGCTGTCTCTACATCGTTGTCTTTGAAGTAGCCCTCCGGCTTGATAATCATCGATTGCGGCAGGATACCCATCGTAGGAACCTGGCCTACCTGGGTGACGTTATCCACGATTGCTTGACGATTGACGGCCATTGCCAAAGCTTTGCGGATTTTTACATTGCTCAGCGGCCCTTTGGTGGTATTGATTTTATACCAGTACATGGTCGCTTTCGGATGGACAACCAGCTTGCCTGCATCCTTCAAAGCAGGAATTGCGTCTGTCGGGAGGCCGCTCAGCGGCTGACCAGCCCAATCGAGCTCGCCGTTTTCAAACATGGAGAGGGCGGTATTGTCGTCCTCGATCATCACGAATTCGATCTTCTCCAGCTTGACGACGTCTTTCTCCCAGTAGTTTTCGTTTTTCTCCAGAACGATCTTGGCTTTATGCTCCCAAGACGTCATTTTGAAAGGTCCGTTTCCTACATGCGTAGCCGCTTCGATGGCCCATTTCGGATTGGCTTCGACTACTTTTTTATTCACCGGGAAGTAGGTGTAAAAAGCGGTCAGTTCCAGGAAGAAAGGCGTAGGGTTTTCCAGCGTGACTTCCAGTGTCTTGTCATCCAGGGCTTTCACGCCCAGGGTATCGGCGCTTGCTTTGCCGGTATGGACCTTTTCAGCGTTCTTGATGTAGTAGAGCTGGTAGGCATACTCAGCGCCCAGGTTGGGGTCGAGAACGCGTTTCCAGGCGAATTCAAAGTCATGAGCGGTGACGGGGTCGCCATTGCTCCATTTGGAATCGCGAATCGTAAACGTGTAAGTAAGCATGTCATCGGAGATCTTCACATCGCTGGCGACAGAATTCATCGGCTTGGCGTCTTTGTCCAGACGGGTCAGGCCGTCAAAGGTCGCGCGGACGATGGCTCCCGAGGTTGCGTCTTTGGCCAGACCAGGGTCGGCTGTAGACGGCTCACTGGTCAGGTTGGCGCGGAAGATCTGTGGCACATTGGCGGCTGGCGCTGCCCCTTGTGTGTTCCCTGCCGCTTGCTCAGGCGTTGCTGTCTGTGTTCCGCCTGTTGAGCAGCCTGTCAGAGCTGCGCCGACGATCAGCGATAGCCCCAACATCATTGCGGAAAGCTTTTTCATCTGAAAATTCCCCCTTATCTAAAGAATGATGCAACCAAAATATACCTGCAAAAAGAGGGAATGGGAATGGGTTTTGTTTAGATTTAATTAAATTTTACGAATATTTTATCATATTATTAAAATATATAAACGAAACAGCGGGTCTGTTAGGGAATATAAAGGATTGTGAATAAGTGGCCGGCAAAAGAAAAAAGCACCCCGATCCATGATCAGAGTGCTAGTAAACAAGGTCGCTGGCTGCATTAGAATGCAGGGACAACCGCTCCTTGATAAGTGTCCTCGATGAACTTTTTCACTTCTGGCGTGTTCAGAGCTTTCGCCAGCTTTTGAATCGCTTCGGAATCTTTGTTGTCCGGACGCGCTACCAGGTAGTTGGCATACGGAGATTCTTTGTCTTCGATGAACAGCGCATCTTTGGTCGGAACCAGTTTGGCTTCCAGCGCGTAGTTGGTGTTGATCAGCGCGAGGTCAACCTCGTCCAGTACGCGTGGCAGCATCGCTGCTTCTACCTCTTTGAATTGCAGGTTTTTCGCGTTTGCAACGATATCTTTCACCGTTCCGTTGATGCCTACGCCATCTTTCAGCTTGATCAGGCCTTGTTTTTCCAAGAGAGCCAGTGCGCGGCCGTTGTTGGTCACGTCGTTTGGCAGGGCCACTGTGGCGCCATCCGCCAGCTCGTCAACAGATTTCACTTTTTTGGAGTATCCGCCAAATGGCTCGATGTGTACAGCCACGACTTCTGTGAGCTCCATGTTTTGGTCTTTGTTGAACTGCTGCAGGTAAGGAAGATGCTGGAAGAAGTTTGCATCCAGCTGTTTTTCGTTCACTTGCACGTTGGGTTGAACGTAATCGGTAAATTCTTTGACCTCCAGGTTGACGCCTTCTTCTTTCAGCTTCGGCGCGACGAATTTCAGGATTTCGGCGTGCGGAACAGGCGTAGCCCCTACGTTCAGCGTAACTTCTTTTTGCTCGCCCTGGGAGCCGTTTGCTGCCGGCGCGGGAGCCGCTTCGTTTTTGCTGCCGCAAGCAGCCAGCGAGAATGCCAATACAGTGGACAGTACAGAAACTACCAGTTTCTTCACAGATGATTTCCCCTTTCTCTTTTACGAACGTTTTGTTCGAGTTTGTTTTTGATGCTTGCCTTCCCTATATGGACAAGATCTTACTTGCGGCTGAATTTGATCACGAGTCGATCGCCCAGCGTTTGCAAGATCTGAACCAACACCAGCAAAATGAATACCGTCACAATCATGACATCCGTCTGGAATCTCTGGTAGCCGTAGCGGATCGCCAGGTCTCCGAGACCGCCTCCCCCGATGACGCCTGACATCGCCGTGTAAGAGACCAGCGCCACGGTCGTGATGGTGATCCCCGCGATCAAGCCCGGCCGGGATTCCGGCAAGAGAACGCTGCGGATAATCTGCCAGTTGCTGGCCCCCATCGACTGAGCCGCTTCGATTACGCCTTTGTCCACCTCACGGAGCGAGGTTTCCACCAGTCTGGCGAAAAACGGCGCGGCGCCGATGACCAGGGGGGGAATCGAGCCTTTTACCCCGAGCGAAGTGCCCACGAGCATCTTCGTCACCGGAATCAGCAAGATCATCAGGATAATAAAGGGTACGGAACGGAGCACGTTTACGATAAAGGATGAGATCGCATAAAACCAACGGTTGTCCAAAAGCTGTCCCCTCGAGGTGAGAAACAGCAAGATGCCCAGCGGAAGTCCGATAATCACCGTGAACAGGGTAGAGAAGCCCAGCATGGTAAGCGTATCGAGCGTCCCTCTCCAAATCTCCGCCAAATCCACATTTTCAAATGTCATCTAGATCACCTCTACTTCCAGCCCGCGCTGCCGCAGGGTCTCAACTGCCTTGTGGTTCTGCGCATCGTCTCCGCCCAATTCGACCACCAGCTGACCGTATGGGGTGTCTTTCATGCGCGAAATGGTCCCTTGCAAAATACTGAAGACAGTCCTTGTCTCCTGCATCGTCTGAAACAAAATCGGCTGGTACGTCTGTTCGCCGAGGAAAGTGACACGCAAGATCATTCTCTCTCCCGACTTCTTCTCGTGAGCGACGGCCTCGCGCAGCTCGCTGGAGTCTGCTACCTGTTCCACGAACTCCTGTGTCGTCGGATGCTGCGGCTTCAGGAACACATCGAGCACCTTGCCCGACTCCACGATCCGGCCGCCGTCGATCACGCCTACGCGGTCACAGATGGAGCGGATCACGTGCATCTCGTGGGTGATCAGCACGATGGTAAGTCCCAGCTTGCGGTTAATATCGAGCAAGAGGGCCAGGATGGAATTGGTCGTCTGCGGGTCCAGAGCGGACGTCGCCTCGTCGCAGAGCAGCACTTTGGGGTCGCTGGCCAGTGCACGCGCGATGCCGACCCGTTGCTTTTGCCCGCCTGACAACTGAGCCGGGTACTTGTCCCGATGTTCGCTGAGACCTACCAGCTCCAGCATTTCCTGTACCTTGCGATCAATCTCCGCTTTGGGCCGTTTGGCCAGCTTCAAAGGAAACGCGACGTTCTCGCCCACTGTAGCGGAGGAGAGGAGATTAAAATGCTGAAAGATCATGCCGATATGTCTGCGCTGTTCTTGAAGCTTGGCTTCGTCCAGCTTGGTCAAATCGACGCCATCGACGATCACGCTGCCCGCCGTCGGCTTCTCCAGCAGATTGATGCAGCGAATCAATGTACTTTTGCCGGCTCCGGAATGACCGATGACCCCGAAAATCTCTCCCTTTTCGATGGTGAGGTCAATTCCGCGCAAAGCTGGTATTGTTTTTCCATTTACCAGATAGTCTTTTTTTATGCCTTCCAACCGAATCATTCGTTCACCTCCGATTAATAGAAAAATCCCCTTTTTCACAAATGAAAAAGGGGCTGCACCGTTCTATACGATCGCATCCACCCTTCTCATCTATCAAGATTCTACAATCTTGTAGGAATTGGCACCGCGCCACCCATCGAAAATCGATGAGCCGGTTGCCGGGCTTCATAGGGCCTGTCCCTCCGCCTCTCTGGATAAGAAGAATTTCTACGCATATTCAATTCGACAGGATTTCATCGCTGATACGGATTATATGCCATACCAAAATAGAAAGTCAATGATAATTTAATCCATCACCCCGTTGCGGATAATTTTCACATCCACTTGATAGCGCATCTCCGCTTCCTGGAAAAGCCGGTGGAGATCCTTATGCGAAAGCGCTCGTCCGCCTCTGGTTTGGAAGCGATAGATCTCGCCAAAACCAAACGGGTCTACGCCCAGCTTCTGTATTTTCCCGACGACCTGGGCCAGCTCTTTCTTCATATTCTCTGCGAGGACCTTCTCCACTTTCTCTGCAACCTGGCTCTCCTCCAGTTTGAGAGGCTTGGAGGAACGTAAAGTAAAGATCGAGCAACAGCCAGATCGCCAAGAAGACGGCGATCATCGCATATCCGGTGATTACGCGGATCCCGCCCATAATCGTGTACCAGGCGAGAAACAGCAGGATGAGTCCCAGCAGCCATGTGGCGAGATTGGCAAACATCCAGGATTGGACGATCTCCACATATCCGCGGATGGTGGTCAGGGACATCGCGCTGAAGTATAGGATATACAGGGAGCTGATCACCCTGCCGATGAGTTTCCCATACACATCGTGATGGATGCCGTACAGGTCCGCCGAAGGGTATCTTCGCAGCGTCTGGCATATGACACCACGATCCCGATCGTCTGCCCGACCTTGGTCGGGAGCCTGGCCCCGGCTTCCCGGAGCAGTTCGATGATGACCTCCATCATGAGGGCTTCGAACAAAGGCGGAAACGGCACGCGAGCCCGCGACTGTGCCAGCGACAGCAAGAGATCTGCAGGGATCATCTCGTAGTGAAAGGTGAGGGCCGCCACGTAGATCGGCGTGAGAAGAAGAGACGCCATCATCGCCCCCATCCGCAGCAGCCGGGTAAACGTGCCTATATTCCAACGGAAATAATAATCATCCGGTGACTCAAAAAAATGAATCAAGGCTGTGGAAGCCAGGATCACAAAAGACCCTCCCTGCACCAGGATCGCAATCTGGCCGTTGCTGAGGCCATCTGCCACCCGATCAGGCCTCTCTGTCAGCATAAAGGACGGGAAAACTGATTTTTCATTGTCAGCGATGTACTGACTGAGCATCGTACTGTCGATCAGCCCGCTAGACTCCAGGTCTTTGATGCGCTGGCGGACTGTTTTCAGATTCTCCTGGTTGACGATCCCCTCCAGGTAAAGTAGCGCCACTTCTTGGGGCACGCTTTCTCCGATCCAGAGCCGCTCGTGAAACAACTGGACAGTCGACAGGTACTTCCTAATCAACGCAATATTGGTATCCAGGTCTTCGACGAACGCCTGCTGTGGACCGAGAACATTCGTCTTGACTCCGGCCTGTCAATACTCCGCTTATTTTCTGCGGAGATGGGAATCGCCACTCCATAGGGAGCTTTTTGAATGTGTATGTAGATAGAGCCGCTTAGCAGGTGTTCGATCACCATCTCTTGTCGGGAAACCCGTTGCGAGGCGGGAACAACCAGATGTTTCTCCACTTCTTCGATCGTGACCGTCTGGAGCGGCAGTCCCTGAAGCTGCGGCAACACCTGGGTGTAAATCAGCTTCTTATCCACCATGCTGCTCAGAAAATAGATGCGCACACGGCCGTCCTGCCCATCTACATACTCGATCCGAAGATCAGCCGTATGAGAAAACCACTTGCGAGTGAGCTCAGCATCCAAGCCTGTTCCCTCCTATCTGGCAGGATAACGCTAGTTTTCCCCAATTTCCCGGAAACATGGCAAAAAGAAAAGCGACACGCTTAGGCAGGCGTGTCGCTTTTCTTTTCTGGGGAGCTCGCCGCTGGGGGCTGCTCCGTTTTTTCCGGAGGCAGCAGCGCTTTTTCCACGAACTGCTGCACCTTTTGCACATCTGGTATCAGAACCGAGCCCGCCCGGTGAGACTCGCGGAACGCTCCCATGGGCGGCAGCTGATACTGTCCGGGAGAGCTGGTGTCCAAAGAGAGTCCCAGACCTGCCAGCTTGATCATATCCATCGAACTGATATTGGTCTGCACGTAGGGGGTGACCTGTTTCAGTATCGAGGGAAGCTGCAGCAGCGTCGTGCCTGACTTCATCTGGCTGGCCAGAGCGGACATGAGCTTCCGCTGCCGCTCCGTGCGTGTGTAATCCGAAGTGGCATCGTGACGGAAGCGGACATACTGCAGCGCTTTGGTGCCGTCCAGCCGCTGATACCCTTTTTTCAAATGAATGTCGTAGGCGCCTTTGTCGGTCGGATCACGGTAACGCATATCCTTTTCCACATCGATCTCGACACCGCCTACGGCGTCGATCAGATGCTTGAAGCCTTCAAAGTCGGTAATCACGTAGCGGTCTACGGAAAGTCCGGTCAGCTGGCTGACAGTCTGCATGGCCAGCTCCGGCCCTCCCTCCACGATCGCGCTGTTGATCCGGGAGCTGCCGTGTCCAGGTATTTTTACATACGTGTCGCGGAGAATGGAAAACAGATCATAGCGCTTGGTCACGGGGTCGACGCTGACCAGCATCATCGAGTCAGAACGAGGCAGTCCGCTGTTTTTCATGCCGCGTCTGTCTACGCCCATCAAGAGGATATTGACCCTTTCCTTTCCGTCCCACACCGGCAACTCCGCAGCCTTGGTCTCACCAGGCTCCTGCCGATGATCCACCACATTCGGATGTTGAATGTCTTCGGCAAATTGGTAAAATGCGTATCCATAATATCCGCCCGCTGCAATTCCGATCAAGAGCAGAAACAGCAATAGTCGTTTGATTTTCCGAATCAAGCAAAACTCCACCTTTTTTCTATCTGGTTAAACTTTTTTCGATTCATTCGTTTAGTATACGCCGAATCCTATGAAAATGGGGCAGCCTATATTTGCCTGATCCACCCTATTTAATTAAACATTTTAGTTTACAATATATAATAAATGGGGTATACTCTTTCCAAAACCTACCGCAAAAGCGAGGTGCTCACCATGATCTCACCGCGGGCGTGGCTTCATCGCTACCCTCGTGAAGCCTGGCTTTTTCTGGCTGCCAGCTTCCTCAATTCATCCGGCAGTGCCTTTATGTGGCCCTTGACCACCCTTTACGTTCACACGCAGCTGCACCGCTCCATGACCGAGGCCGGTTTCGTCCTGATGCTGCAGTCTCTGGCCGGCATGGTCGGTCAATTCACGGGGGGCAGCCTGTTTCACCGCATCGGAGCCAAGCATCTGATCGTCGGCTCCCTGATGCTGCAAGCGGGCTGCATGCTGGGAATCCTGTTTACCGACAACTGGTATGGGTACATCGGCTTTATGGTCGGTCTCGGCTTTTTATTTAATGTGTCCAATCCGGCCATTCAAGCCTTTATCGGATTTCGCTGGAAGGAGCGCAGACGCGAGCTGTTCAACATCGTCTACGTGGGAAATAATCTGGGGATGGCTGTAGGCACTTCTTTGGCCGGCATCATTGCCGCCCTCTCCTTTGACTTCACCTTTTTGTTCAACAGTATCAGCACGATGCTGTTTGCCGCATTCTTCTTTTCGTTCATGCGCCGCATGTCCCATGAGGAGCTCATCGGCCATCCGGAGCCCACAGCCGGGCTCAAGCAGCGTCAGGGCTCCCTTCAGCTGCTATCGCGCTATCGGATCTACCTGTTCATGGGCCTCGGCTCGGCGTTTATCTTTTTTTCGACGACGGTCTGGAATACCGGCGTCGCTCCGCACCTCACCTCAGCGGGCTTGCCTCTTGCCGCTTACAGCTGGTTGTGGACGATCAACGGCATCATTATTTTTGCCGGTCAGCCGGTGATTTCGCTGCTCAAAAAGTGGATGCGCCAAAATCTCTCCTCCCAGCTCGTGGCGAGTGCGGTTTTGTACGGCACCGGATTTGGATTCATGCTGCTTTTTCATGAAAATTATGCAGCTTTTGTCATCGGCATGCTAATTACGACATTTGGCGAGATGCTGATTGCTCCTACGGTTCCGACCTTCATCACTGAAAAAACCGGCGAGTCGGCACCATTTTATCTGGGGGCCGTCGGGGCCATCACATCGGGGGGACGTCTCCTCGGGCCGCTCTTCTTCGGGCAGATGTACGATGCCGGCGGGATCGTCCCGTCGCTGACACTGGCTGCCGTCATCTGTGCCGCTGCTGTCGTGCTGTGCCTGATCCACGCTTCGTTTCACCGGGAGCCTCGGGAGCACCGGGAGCAAACAGCACAGGCAGACGCAGTCTAGCGCATACAGGCAAAAATGGCGCAAAGGCCAGCCTATCGCGGGCAACGGTGGGAGACGGATGGAGCTGACCTGCTCCTGATCGCCATAAAAAAACGCGGGACACAGCTCCCGCGTTTTTTTGGTATGTCCCGGCAAACACTCCTGTCTTACCAGGACAGCTCCGGCAACTGGTACCACTCGCCGGACATCCATTCGCGCCCTTTCCAGCGGAGGACATCCGGGCGTACCAGCGGCATGATTTCCTGAAAGAATTGGACCCGTTCGATATCGGTCATCGGCACAAAGCGATTGGCCGCCGCGACATCCGCTTCCAGCTCGCTCATTTTGCTCACGCCCAGGATCGCCGTCGACACCGGCAAGCTCCAGGTGTAGCGGAGCGCTTGCTCTGTCCACGGAGCCAGCTGTCCCAGGGCCATTACCTTCATCCCGATCACAGCCACGCCTTTTTCCACTGCGAGCGGAACGAACTCGTGGGCGAAGCTGTAGATGAAATGATCCAGCCCCGACAGCGCGACCAGCGCACTGTCAAACGGAAAGCGGCGAATCGCTTCCGCCAGCAGCCGGGGGTCGGTATGTCCGCTGATGCTCAACTTGCGGACCAGCCCCTGCTCGCGGGCCTCCAGCAGCGCTTCCAGCGCCCCGCCTTTGGCAAAGACGGCTTCCAGATCATGCGGCTTCATGATGTTGTGGATCCGCCACTCATCGATGTACTCGGTGCCCAGTCTCTTCAGGCTTCCCTCCAGGTCTTTCAGGGCCATGTCTCTGGTGCGGTGTCCCGTTTTGGTCGCGATCCACACCCGGTCGCGCAGACCGCGAAGACCCAGACCCACGCGCTGTTCCGACTGTCCGTCGCTATAGCTGGGCGCCGTATCGAAGTAGTTGACACCCAGCTCGACGGCACGGCGCAGGATGGCTACGGCCTGTTCCTCCGTGCAGTCATGCTCGTCCACGATTCGCTGGGCGCCAAAGCCCAGCAGGGAAACCTGATGAGGATCCCGGCCAAATGAACGCGTAAGCATATTCCTTCATCCTTCCTCGAAAAAGTCCGTTGATGGAAGGAGACGCTCCCCGGGGAGCGTCTCGACAAGATTAATCGCAGTATTTATCGTATGCGTCGGTCAACAGCTTGGAAATCGTGCCGAGATCGTTGTTCTCGATCTGGTGGCGCTCGATCATCGTCATGATCTTGCCGTCCTTCATCAGGGCAAAGGATGGCGAAGATGGCGGATAGCCTTCGAAATACTCGCGAGCTTTCGCGGTGGCTTCCTTATCCTGTCCAGCGAACACCGTATAGAGATGGTCAGGTTTTTTCGCGTGGTTCAGGGAATGAGCGACAGCTGGACGTGCCAGGCCCGCTGCACAGCCGCAGACGGAGTTGACCACGACCAGCGCGGTTCCTTTCAGCTCGGAGAGGGCTTTTTCCACTTCTTCCGGCGTTTTCAGTTCGGTAAAACCTACGCGTGTCAGCTCGTCACGCATCGGCTGGATGACTTGACTCATGTATGCCTCATAAGACATCATTGGGCATTCTCTCCTTTGTTATGTTACGTTTCACTTTCCCTCTATTATACCCTTTCTTGGGAAGAAGGAGAATGTCGGAAGTGTCACCGGCAAAGAATCTGTCTGCATAGCGATAAATTTCCGGCTCGCGATCCTCTCAAATCATGTATGCATACGTCGCCAATCCGGGGAAAGAGACACATGACAAAAAAACTGTGACCCGATTCGGTCACAGTTCTGTTTTTACATCGGAGGTATCCTTGTCGTTCTTTATGCGGCTGAAAATCGTCGCCACAATCGGGCCGGAAATATTATGCCAGACGCTGAAAATCGCGCTCGGGACAGCGGACAGCGGCGAGAAATGAGCCGTGGCGATCGCTACGCCCAACCCGGAGTTTTGCATGCCCACTTCGATGGAGATCGCTTTTTGTTTCGCCCGGTCCATGCCGAACAGCTTGCCAAAGAGGAAGCCGAGCAAGAGGCCCAGACCGTTATGCAGGATAACGACAGCAAAAATAGCCAGACCGGTTGTCGCAATGTTTTGCTGGCTGCCCGCGACGACCGCTGCGACGATGGCGACGATCGCAAAGGTAGAGATCAGCGGGAGAGCCTTGGCCCCGGCTTCCGCCGGTTTTTTAAACAGCGTTTTGACAATGAATCCAAGCACAATCGGAATGATCACAATTTGCAAAATGGACCAGAGCAGCGCGACCGCGTCTACCGGTACCCACTGGCTCGCAAACAGCAGAATCAATGCCGGCGTGACGATCGGTGCAAGCAAGGGTCGTCACGGATGTAACCGACACGGACAGGGGCACATCGCCTTTGGCCAGGTAGGTCATGACATTGGACGCCGTGCCGCCCGGGCAGCAGCCGACGAGAATCACGCCAACCGCGATCTCCGGCGGCAGTTGCAGCCCTTTGGCCAAACCAAAGGCGAGCAGCGGCATGATCAGAAATTGGCCCAGCACCCCAATCGCCACATCCTTGGGGCGGCGAAACACTTCGCGGAAATCGGACGGCGATACCGTCAGAGTATCCAATATAAATTGGCTATTGCACCTAACACGATTGGCTATAACAACAAAGGCCACTCTCACATGCTGCCTCATGAGAATGACCTCTTGCTGTAGGACTGTTACACTTCCATCAATATCGTCAGGATCATCGGATTGCGCCCTGTTTTTTCATAAATAAATGGCTTGATCACTTCATTGATTTGCGACTTCAATTCCGACCATTCCTTGATTTTCTTATCCAGCGCTTCCTGCAGACGCTGCCGCACCAGCACGGTCGCCTCCTGGATCAATGACTCCGATCCGCGCACGTAGACGAACCCGCGGCTGACAATGTCCGGGCCGGTCAAAATCTTGAAGTTCTTCATATCCAGGCTGACGACGACGACCATCAGGCCATCCTCTGCCAGATGCTTGCGGTCCCGGAGAACGATGTTGCCGACGTCGCCCACGCCGCTGCCGTCGATCAGCACGATTCCGGCCGGCACCTTGCTCAGCCAGGCTTTCTCGCGGGTGCAGTTCAGGACATCGCCGTTGTCCATGATAAAGATGTTGCTCTCTTCGATGCCCACCTGCTGTGCCAGCTTGGAGTGCGTCTTCAGCATCCGGTACTCCCCGTGAATCGGGATAAAATACTTCGGCCGGATGAAGTTGAGCATCAGCTTCAGCTCTTCGCTGCTGCCGTGACCGGAAGCGTGAATGTCAAAGACGGAGCTGAGCACGACATTGGCGCCTGCCCGGTACAGCTTGTCAATCGTGCGGCTGACATTGACCGTATTTCCCGGAATGGGCGAAGCCGAAATGATCACGGTGTCCTCCGGGTAGATCGTGACGCTGCGGTGCGAACCGGAAGCGATCCTCGTCAGGGCCGCCATCGGCTCGCCCTGGCTGCCTGTGCAGATGATCAGCACCTGGTTGTCCGCGTAGTTGTCGATGTGCTTGATGTCGATCAGCATGCCCTCCGGCATGGTGATGTAGCCCAGCTCTTGTCCGATCAGAAAAACCTTCTCCATGCTGCGGCCGATCACGGCTACTTTGCGGTTGCATTCGGCGGCGGCATCCACGACTTGCTGCAAGCGGTGCACGTTGGACGCGAAGGTGGCCAGGATAATCCGTCCCTTCGCCTTTTGCACCACATCCAAAATGCCTTCGCCCACGGTCCGCTCCGACATGGTGAAGCCGTAGCGTTCGCTGTTGGTGCTGTCGGAGAGGAGCGCCAGCACATCCCCCGAGCTGCCGATCCGGGCGATTTTGCCGTACTCCGTGGTTTTCCCGACCGGGGTCATATCGAACTTGAAGTCTCCCGTGTGGATGACCATGCCTTCCGGTGTATGCAGCACCACGCCATAAGAATCCGGGATGCTGTGGTTGGTCCGGAAGAACGATGCCTTCATGTGCTGGAAGGGGATCTCCGTATCCTCCGAAATCGGGATCATGGTCACATCATTTTGCATCCGATGCTCTTCCAGCTTTGCCTTCACCAAGCCCAGGGTAAGACGTCCGCCGTAGATCGGCACCTTGATTTGCTTCAGGACATACGGAATGGCTCCGATGTGGTCCTCATGGCCGTGCGTCAGCAACAGCGCCTTGATTTTATGCTGGTTGGCCACCAGATACGAAACGTCCGGGATGACCAAGTCGATTCCAAACATCTCGTTTTCGGGGAATTTCACCCCGCAATCGATGATCACGATCTCGTCTTCGTACTCGACACAGTACATATTTTTTCCGATTTCGCCGAGACCGCCCATCGCGAAAATCTTTACGTCACTCAATCTGCTTTCCTCCTACCTCAACGTGCATGTTTTGTTGGAAACCCGAACCAATGCATGCCACTTCTATTGTATCACAACGCGAGGGGTTCTTTTCATGTTGACTTGCTAAATTTCAGGACCAGACAGCGCCGCGTCTGCCGGCCATTTGCATAATATTTCTACATAACCTCGGCGCCATACCTGCCGCAGCCTCTTCCTCGGCACACCCTCTCTATTTCGCCCCCTCCCTCGCCCTACTGGCCGAACGCTTTTTACGGATAGCGAAAAATCCCTCAGGAGGCAAAAGCAAGACCGCTTCCGCTCCTGAGGGATGGCTGATTCCGTTCGCGCCAGCCGGCCGCGAACGCCCTATTTCTTTTTATTTAGCCAACTGCTTCATCTCTTGCAGGATCAAATCCATGTCCATATCGGATGCCATGCCGTACGCCCGGCGCATGCTCCCATCCTTGTCGACCAGGAAGATCCGGGCGGTATGGGCGAAGGAGCCGTCCGGCTGCTTCAATGTGGCCATGCCGAAGTCTTTGGTCACGGTGGCAATCTCAGCCTCTTCGCCCCGCAGGAAATACCAGCCGCTAAAATCGACGTTGAACTGCTCGGCGTATTTTTGCAGGACCTCCGGCGTGTCTCGCTCGGGGTCAAACGTAATCGTGACAAACTCCACCTTGCTGCCAAAGAGTCCTTCTGCTTTCAATTGCTCCTGCAGCTTGGACATATTGAAAGTGGTCGCCGGGCAGATGTCCGGACAATGGGTAAACATGAATTCTACCAACCGCACTTTTTTATTGTGCTCGTAAAAGTTGTAAGCAGAGCCGTCAATGCTGTCCAAAGTAAAATCGTTCATCTGCTTCAAGACAGGAATCTGGCTCTTTTGCCAATATTGATAGCCAAACACGCCGACGATCAGCAGCGCCAGCACTCCGGCTGCGATGACAAACCAGTACCGCTGCCAAAAGGATGGCTGCTCTCGAGTCACTTCACTCACAATATCCCTCTCCCTGTACAGTCTCTCTATTCGACCTCTTTTTCTCCCGGCCAGGCCAGCATGCCGCCTACCATATTGGCCGCGTCAAAGCCCAGACTGGTCAAATACTCGGTCGCCATATGGCTGCGTGCGCCGCTGCGGCATACCAGCACGACGGGCACGTCCTTATCCAACTCATCTGTCTGATGAGGCAAAAAGCCGAGCGGAATCAGTCTCGCCTCTTTGATATGGCCGGCGTTCCACTCTTCTACTTCGCGCACATCCACTACCTGCAGCTTCTCGTTGGCTGCCAGCTTTTCCATCAGTTCCTGCGGGGTTATTTCCTTTACGCCTTGATCGCTCATCTGCTATAGCCTCCTGTATTTGGGGGTATTCACTGGATATCATGTCTTCCATCATACCATACCGCAGGACTATTTTTGAATCGGACGGCCCTGCACGTACTTGGCGTCAAACAGGAACAGCTTCAAGAGCAGAACCAGAGACGGAATCAAGAGGAAAAGACCGGCGATCAAGCCGATGACCAGCGCCTGCCCCATGGCCGGACTGTTGATGCTGTCCGTAATCGTGACATAGGGGTAGAGCAGGTACGGCAGATGAGCGTTGCCGTAGCCGAAAAAGGCGAAGGCGAACTGCAGCATGACCAGGATGAACGCCCAGCCGTAGCTGCGCTTTTTCAACTGCAGGGCCAAGGCGCCGCAAAAGCTGGCAAACGACAGCAGAAACAGCCAGCTCACGTCCATCATCTTGTCAAAATGCTCGGGGTTGTGCCGATGGATCGAGAGAAAGACCAGGAAGCTGGCAAAGATCGTCGGCAAGCTCCAGGCGATGGCAAACGAGCGCAGCAGCTTGACCGCGGCGGTATCCTGGGCCCGCTTGGCGTAAAAGGTGAGGAAGCTCGCGCTGATGTAGAGCACGCTGACCAGCGCCAGCGCCACGACCGCCCACGAATAGGAGCTGGTGAGCAGCTTGCCCATATTCAGGACGATCTCTCCGCCAGCGGTCTGCTCGATATAGCCCCCTTCAGAGATGGTCAGGACCGTCGACAGCGAGGCTGGAATAAACAGGCCGGTCACCCCGTAGACGAACAGGTAGGCGGTGCTGTTCCGCGCTCCGTAATGGGCAAAGGCGTAGAAGGAGCCGCGCAGCGACTGCAGGATGAGAAAGATGCTCCCCGGCACCAGCAGGGCGGTTCCGTAGTAGTAGGCGGTATCCGGGAAAAAGCCGATCAACCCGACCATGAAGAAGATCAGAAATACGTTGGTCACCTCCCATACCGGCGACAGATAACGCTCGATGATCGCGCTGACGATGTGGTCGCGGCGGGTAATCTTGCAGAAAAACGAGAAGAACCCGGCGCCAAAGTCAATCGACGCGACGATAATGTAGCCGTACAGAAAGATCCACAGCACCGTAATCGCCAATGTTTCCAGAGACATGTCATTCCCTCCCTTCCGTTACTTGAGCTCCAGCTCCACCGGCTTGTTTTTAAACATACGCTTCAGCACCAGCGAGCAGACGATTGCCAGGAACGCGTACAAGAGGCTGAACAAAATCAGCATCTCCCCGACATTGTCTGCGGTCGTGGCCGCATGCTGGGTCTTCATGTAGCCGACGAGAATCCACGGCTGCCGGCCAATTTCGGAGAAAATCCACCCCAGCTCGATCGCCAGCATGGCCAGCGGAGCGCCCCAGAAGATGGCGTGGAGCAGCGCGCGGGGCACCTGCCCCTTTTTCCAGCGGCGCACGGCAAAGTAGAGAATCGGCACCGCCACCATGTACATCCCGATCAGGACCATGCCGTCAAAGAGATAGTGGATGAAAAGCGGCGGCCACAGCTCGCGCGGAATCTGATCCAGCCCCATTACCTCGCCGTTCGGCGATCCGGTCGCCAGGATGCTGAGCGCAAAAGGCAGCTTCAAAGCGCTTTTCACCTCCAGTGTCTCCGGGTCCAGCACCCCGCCCAGAATCAGCTCGGCCTGCGGCTTCGTCTCAAAATGCCACTCGGCGGCCGCCAGTTTGGCCGGTTGGTACTTTGCCAGATACTTTCCGGCGAAATCGCCGTACAAAGCGGTGCCAAAGGAGAACAAGAGCGCCAGCGCGACAGTGAAAGTAAGGGCCTTGCGGTGGTACTCATGGGCATGGCCTTTCAGCAACTTCCAGGCCGCAATCGCTGCCAGCACAAAGGCGGACGTGGCATACGAAGAGAGGATCATATGGCCCGCTTTGGTCGGTGTGGCGGGGTTGAACATCGCCGCCAGCGGCTGCACGTCGACGATCGTCCCGTCCACCAGGGTAAAGCCTTGGGGCGCGTTCATAAACGCATTCACGGTCATGATAAAAAAAGCGGACGCGGTCGAGCCGATGACGACCGGGATTGAGAACAGCCAGTGAATGTACGGGTTTTTAAAACGGTCCCAGGTATACAGGTAGATGCCCAAAAAAATCGCTTCAAAGAAAAAGGCAAAGGTCTCTAAAAACAGGGGCAGCGCGATCGCCTCTCCGGCTACCTTCATAAAGCTTGGCCACAATAGACTGAGCTGCATCCCGATGCACGTCCCCGTCACGACACCGACCGCTACCGTGACCGTAAAGCCTTTCACCCAGCGGCGTGCCATTAGGATATACATCGGGTCTTTGCGCCGGATGCCCAGCCACTCCGCGATCGAAATGATAATCGGAATCCCGACGCCCAAGGCCGCGAAAATGATGTGAAAGCCCAGGGTCAAAGACGTCAGGATGCGAGCGAGCATGGTATTGTCCAGTTCCATCGTTGTCTCCCCTTCCCGAAAAACAACTTATTCACTATGCATATGTGTGAATGTGATCACAATCACTTTTATTATATGGCTCCCGGGGGCCACAGGTTGTGAACAAGGGAGGACGAATTAGTTACGGATTCGGGGCGAATTGGTTACGGAAAAAAGGCGGAATGACAATTTGTTATTTTTACATACCTATTTACGAAAAGTAATTTATTTTTACTTATTCAGTAATGTATAATCGCCTTGTATCTAATTAGGAAAAGGAGGTTGGAAAGATGGCAGCTTGTGGATGCGGACAAACCAAGAATCCTAGTATGAGTAAAATGTTCGTGGGCAAACCGAAAAGAAATTTTTGAAGAAAAATCAGTTGGAGGGTATAGAAAAGGGCTTCTCTTCTTGGTAAAGTGTAAAGCGCCAAAACCAAACACACCAAGGAGGAGAAACCCTGTGAGCAAGTTTACCACGGAATTTCCCACAATGAAAGAGCTTGAAACGTTGTTGTTTCGAACGTTGCAGGAACAGTTCGCTGCCGGTATGGCTTATATTTTGGAAGCGTTGGACGAGTATCTGATGCATCAACGGGATCATTCACGCTTTCGGCTGAAGGACCAACGAGAAGTCCAGATCGACACGCTCTTTGGTACGGTTCGATTCAAACGGCGATTGTATCAGGATCGCGTGAAGGGTCAACATGTGTATTTGTTGGATCGTATGCTGGCCTTTGACGGGCGGGAGAAGCTAAGCCCGTTTTTGGAAGAGATAGCGATCGAATTTGCTAGCCAAGGCCCCTCGTACCGGGACAGCGCAAAACGCTTGGAAGCGTTACTGGGGTATCGGGTACTGAGCCATGAGGCCATTCGGGACAAACTAATCACGCGGGTTGAACAAGCATCAACCATCGTGTCGAAAGCGACCCGAAGGTCGGTTCGCGTATTGTTTGTGGAAGTGGATGGACTTTACACCTCATTGCAGAGGCAACGCCAGCGGGGAATGGAAAATCGAATGGCGATTGTGCACGAAGGATGGGAACAAGAGGGGGACCGAGTGCGGCTTAGGTCGAAACGCCATTACCTGCATACGACGAAGGGAGAGTTCTGGGAAGGGTTTGGCGACTTTCTGGTTCGTCATTACGACATGGATGAAAACACATGGATCGTAGTCAATGGGGATGGGGCCAATTGGATTGGAGAATGCGAATCCTACTTTCACCGCTGTATTTACACACTGGATCGCTTTCATGTGGCGCGAGAATTGCGCCGATTCCTGGGTCAGTTGCCAGAGACGTGGCAGACGGTAAGGCAGGCGTTGGCGGCCTTTGAAGCGGATATCTTGCTGGCGACAGTAGAGTCCGTACCGGAGGAAAAGATTCTGGAAGAGCACCGGAACGAATGGCGGAAATACGTGGCCTATTTACGGCGGCATCGAAGGCATCTTATCGACTATCGAAAGGTTCTGGGTGAAGCTGGTATCGACACGACGGGCATGCGTCCAATGGGGAGTGCGGAAGCGCAAATGCGGGTGATGGCAAAAAGGACCAAACGAGGCGGCTACAGTTGGAGTGTACGGGGAGTACAAGCGATGTTGCGAGCCATTATGGCACGACAAGAGGGAAGTCGTTTGAGCGGCCAGGCGATAGCGAAGAAGCAAGTGTTACAGCCCAACCCAATGGTCCGAGTGAAGGACTTGCTACGGGAAGTGAAAGAGCAGGCAAAAGGCTATATAAACGGGACGATCCGCCTGTTGCACGGGCCATATCAAAGCAGCCCTACCGGGCTGGCCTTAAAAGCCCTTCGCGGATGAGGCAAAAATCGAGTGGAAGAAAGGAATCATACAAAAATAAAACGCTTTCAAGAAGAGGAAACCAGAAGTCTTATTTTGGAGACAAAAAAATCCTGCCCACTATGGCTTGACTCACACAGAATCCTAATGGAAATTGCGATGGTACACACACAACGATTAAAAAAGACGAAGGCATGGAGCGGAGTACATATCCGCTGCTGACTCACAGACAGAAGGGAGATCTGACAAAGATCTCCCTTTTTTAAATCACGAAAATCCACCCATATTAGTCGGGAATATTTGATTGACCTCTCGTCTTCGCCGCACTATAATAGCAGATAAGCAAGATTAGAAAATTTCAAACATTTCATCAAGAGTGGTGGAGGGACAGGCCCGATGAAACCCGGCAACCTGCGGTCGATCCGCATGGTGCCAATTCCTGCAGAATCAGTGATTCTGAGAGATGAAGCCGCGCGGTATGCCCGAAGCCTTTTCCCTCTCAGGAAAAGGCTTTGTTTTTTCTAAATACAAATGGATGAGAGGAAGAGATGACCATGTCAGATCAAAAACAGTGGAAGCCGGAAACCCTTGCCCTGCACGGAGGACAGCAGGTGGATCCTGTCACGGGATCACGGGCCGTGCCCATCTACCAGACGACCTCGTACGTATTCCGCGATACCGAACATGCCGCCAATCTGTTCGCGCTGAAGGAATTCGGCAACATCTACACCCGCATCATGAATCCCACCCAGGATGTTTTCGAGCAGCGTGTCGCCCTGCTGGAGGGCGGCGTCGGCGCGCTGGCCACATCCTCCGGGCAAGCGGCGATTACGTTTGCCATTTTGAATATCGCAGGAGCCGGCGATGAGATCGTCTCTTCCAGCCATCTGTACGGCGGCACCTACAATCTGTTTGCCCATACGCTGTCGAAGCTGGGGATTACGGTCCATTTCGTAGACCCGTCTGATCCCGAAAATTTCCGGGCGAAAATCAACGAGAAAACCAAAGCCCTCTTCACCGAGACGATTGGCAACCCGCGAATCGACGTCGCCGATCTGGAAGCCATCGCCGCCATCGCTCATGAAAACGGCGTTCCGTTGATCGTTGACAATACCTTCGCGACGCCATTGCTCTGCCGTCCGTTTGACCATGGCGCCGACATCGTGGTTCACTCCACGACGAAATTCATCGGTGGTCACGGCACCGCGATCGGCGGAATCATCGTCGATTCCGGCAAATTTGACTGGAACAACGGCAAATTCCCTGGACTGACCACGCCGGACCCGAGCTATCACGGCGTCGTCTTTACCGAAGCGGTCGGCCCGCTGGCCTACATCATCAAGGCCCGCGTACAGCTTCAGCGCGACATCGGCGCTGCTGTCGCACCGTTTAACGCCTTTTTGTTCCTGCAAGGACTGGAGACGCTGCATCTGCGTATGGAGCGTCACAGCCAAAATACGTTGGCTGTGGCCCGTTTCCTGCAGGATCATCCGGCTGTGGAATGGGTCAATTACCCCGGTCTGGAAAGCAGCCCGTACTACCCGCTCACTCAAAAATACTTGCCAAAAGGCGCAGGCGCCCTCCTCACCTTCGGCATTCGCGGCGGCGTCGAGGAAGGGAAAAAGCTGATCGAATCCCTCCAGCTTTTCTCCCATCTGGCCAACGTCGGCGATTCCAAATCACTGGTCATCCACCCGGCGAGCACCACGCACCAGCAGATGACCGCGGAAGAGCAGCTCGCTGCAGGTGTGACGCCCGGGCTGATTCGCCTCTCCATCGGCACGGAGGCGATCGACGATATTATTGGCGATTTGGAGCAGGCTTTGCAGGCGGCGGTTACCGCCAAGAGCGTCCAATAAAAGAGGAAGGCTTCGCGAGCTTTGGGCGGAGCCTTCCCCTCACGCAAAAACACACCTCCTTCCGGCTTTGTGCCGGCGAGCGGAGGTGTGTTTTTTTGCGCCCTGCTTCCTAATTCGCCCGGTTGCCCTGCTGGCGCACCGCGAATTCCTTTCCACAGACAGCCGTACTCCCTGTATAGACCACAGCCTTGTAGACGCCATCTGTCACGACCGGATAGTCACGCGTGGAAAAGCCGGCCTGATAGTGATTCCCGTTTCGATCGAGTGTGCCATTTTCACGAGAAAAAGTATAGCTCACCGTTCCGCCTCCCACCGCAGGTCCCGTGATCTCCAGGCGGACATCGCCTTCCGGGTGCGGCTTCACGTCCTTGAGCTGGAATTTGATCGGCACCGCGGAACCCTGGTGGAGGGCGAATTGGTTGTTGGCAAACGGCGGGAGAAAACATCCTGCCTGCTGCTGAAGGGACTCCGCATGAAAGACTAGCTGCAGCGCTCCGCTTGCCTGCTGATAGCGATTGTCCGCGGAAAGCGGAATCTGGTAATTGATTTTGTAGTAGTGAATCTCTTTGGCTGCCAGAAAAATATCCCGCGTCCCGGGAGTAATGCTGATCCAGGTTTTTCCCTGATCGGTAGAGTACGCATAGGACACTCGCAGATCCTGGGCCGGATCCACCCCGGTGAACGGAATCGGACCGTTTGCGACACCGCCCCTGATCTCATACTTCAGATCGGCGGCTTTGTGGTTGCGGAGCTGGAATGTCTCCGTACCCCGATCCCCGGGAGCCAGCCTGTCGATCGGGAGGCTTACCGTACCTGTCGCCTCCGTAAAGCGAATCTCCTCGTTTTCCACCGCAATCCCCAGCTCTCCCGCCGTAAAGATAATTTTCCCCTCTCCTGTACTGTCGCGTAACGCTCCCAGCGTAGCTCCTCCCGTGAAAAGCCCCAACACGAGCACAATCAGCAGGGAGAGAAGCATCCATACTTTATATCGCGCCAGAGACACGCCCGTATCCCGCTTAGTCGTTATTCCGCACCTGTTCCGCGTAGAAGCCGAAGTCGAAGATGAAGTTCTTTCCTTGCAGCTCATTGCCTGCGGATCTGTCCAGCGTCACCTCAAACGTAATGTTGAGCGGGCCGGAGGGATCGGACTGGAGCACCAATTCCTCGACGACACCGGCATACCCCTCGCCGATCAGATCCCTGAGCACGCCGTCAAAAATCAAGGTATCGCTGTCGGGATTGGAGATTTTCACATGCGCCTTATCGATAAACTCTTCGTAGGCCGCACCCGCAATTTCTCCCGTCACCGTCCGGGTATCTCTGCCATTGCGAAGTGTCTGGGTGTAGGACTCTCTTACGGTGGCTTTGACCCCCGTCAGTTTGGCGTCGAGACTTCCTGTATTGGAGAGAATCATCGTCCGCTTCACTTTGTCCCCAGGCGCCCAGCCGCCGATCACCTCGCCGCTTGGGCGCAGCTCGGTCTTGTCATAGGGGTGATTCCCATCCGGATCGAGGAAGTCCGAGTAGAACATCGGACCCTGCAGATAGTCTCCATGGTTGCGGGCTGCGTTCAAATTGATGGTTCCTGCGGTAAATTCATTGCCTTCATTGGCCGCCGTATCCGTAAACAGCGCGAAGGTGACACCGCCAACTGCCAGTCCCACTGTCAGTAATCCAGCCATGGACAGGGCGACTATTTTTTTCCTCGCATTCATGCAATACCCTCCTACCGGTTACTCGTATTGAGTGAAAAAAGGGCGGTGACTTCCACCACCCTTTTCAGCTATAAGATTAATCCCAAGCAGTCGGACCGTCGCCGGCAGCGTTCGTATTGTTGCGCGCCTGTACGGCTTTTATAGCAATCGATGCCGTTCCGGTGGCTTCTTGATACTCATTTCCTGCTTCCAGGGGGAAGTTGTAGCTGACATCGAAGGTAGCTTCCCCGCCCGCAGGGATGAGCACCGTGTCGCCATCCAGCGTCAATGTGAGGGGGGTGTCACCTTCAAACAGAGCGCCCGTCGTCGTTGTGTTGTCTGTGTCAATGGCTACCCACGCATCCAGGGAACCCGTGTTTCTGATGGTCAGCTGTTCGTTTTCGCTGTCTCCAGGAGCCAGGTTGTCGAAGTACACGGTGTAGTCAAAAGCAGCGCCGCCGGTTACATCCTCAATGGTGAGCGTCCCTGCCGTAAAGGTGTTGCCTTCATTGGCCGCCGTGTCCGAGAAGAGGGCGAACGTGCCGCCGCCAATCAGTGCCGCTCCCAGAGCCGTGGAAGCCAATGCCATACCGAATTTGCCTTTGAGTCCCAGTTTCATGGAAAAATTCCTCCTAATAAATGATTTCTTGGTTTATTTAGAACCTCTCACGCAAAACCAGTGTGTATCATTTGCGTCTACTCCTGTATTTCTTGCGAGAAGATTCCTAACGTAGGGAAGCTGAGGTTTTTACCCGATTGGTTCTTTTGACGCCTCTTTCTCTTTTTCCATTTGCGCGATCGTCCGCCAGAGGCTGATCATCTGCGAGAGGATGAGGTAGACCCCGGGAACGATCAGAAAAAGCGCGATCCCTGCTTTGGATTTCAAAAAGTTGAGAATGAAGCCCAGGTAAGGGACAGTCAGGTCGGCATACACGCCGACTACATGCGAAGCGGGAACGGGAGAGGAGTCGGGCGCGTCGTTGTTATCTCCTTTGGTGATAAAGTGAAGCTCTGAATCGATGGTCTTGACTTCGAGAATGCGGTGGGTAATCAGGACGCTGGCGTTGTCTGCGGACTTGAAGGTGATCACGTCACCGACCTGCAGCGACTGGGGATCGGGTTTGGGTGTCACCGCGATGACGGATCCCGTCTGAATCCCGGGCTCCATCGAACCGGAGAGAACCGTGAGCAGCTCTTTGCCCATGATCGTAGGCGATCCTCCGGTCCATTTGGCGGAGAGAGCAAAAGCAAGCAACGACAGGAGGATCAGTACGAGGATGGCGGTGGTGATTCGACTTAACCATTTGAGCACAGCAGCCATGGAGCGCAACCCCTTCTATCAACTGATTTGTCACATCTTCATCGTACCTGATGGTTTTTTTCCGGAGTATCCGTCATGGCGGTAGTCTTCCTCCTCCTCCAGGATGAATCGGTCTCTCACCGCGGAGGAGGAGGGAGGTGAGACTCGGCGTTTGATTTTTGCTTTTTGCATAGAAAAAACCCACCGAGCCGCGCTCGATGGGCAACATTTGTCACAATTCGCTAGGGGCCAGAGGGAGGGGCGTCTCCTCCTGCTGGCGGCGAGCCTTCTCCTCCTCCTGCGGGCGGCGGGCCTTCTCCTCCTCCTGCGGGCGGCGAGCCTTCTCCTCCTGCGGGCGGCGAGCCTTCCGGTTGTGGGAGCGCCGGCGGATCGACCTGCGGTGGAGCCGAATCTGGCGGCGGAGGCGGTGTCGGAACAGGCGTCTCCACCGGAGGCTGGCCTGCTGGAGGCGGGCCGACCGGAGGCACGCCGGGCACACTTGGCACACGGATCTCTACCACGCTCGTACTTTCCTTGACCCGGGTCACCAACGTCACCGGGACCGCGTGCATGTAAAAACCGCCCAACGCCGTAATATGAAGCTCTCCCCGCACTGTCCCATCCCGGTACTCGACCTGATCGCGCCGATGCTCCAGCCGATAGGCAATCGCCTTCTCGTCTTCATCGTCCGCGGGGCTGATCTGCAACAGACCCGCCAAATCTCCCGTCACCCGAAAGTTCTCCGGCTCCAGATCGAGATGCGGCCGCTGCGGGATCAGCCTGAGCGTATAGGCTCCCTCCACTACCCGATAGCTGACATCCCGCTCCTCCGATTCGCCGCCGGCCTCTCCCTCCGCTGCTCCCTCTACCTTTTTCCTGGTGATTTTGACTTGCTTGGTCACCTCCGTCAGAAGCTGGATCGACTCCGTTTCGGTGACAAACACGTCTTCATTCGTGCCCAGACTGACAGGAACCGTCTGTTTCTTCTCGCTGGTCAAAAAAGCGACCGTCCCTTCCAGGGGGAGCAGCGTGACCATCGCAGCCAGCGCCGCTACCGCTATCACTTTTTTCAACCGACTCCCCCCTATTCCGCAAAAATGGCGCCCGGTGTCGCTTGTTTGGCCAGAAACCGCACTTCCAGATTCCCTGCCAACGCCTGATACTGATGATCGATCCCTTCTTTCGGCAGGTAGACCGTTATGGCGAATTTCTTCGTTCGCTGCCGCGCGGAGAAATAGCTCTCTGTGCCATTGACATGGGGAAGACCGGGCTGCTGCTGATGAAGCTCGCGAACCAGCCCGTCGTAGACGACGTCCCCGCCGCTCTCTATGCGAATGCGCAGGACGTCCTCCAGCTTCGGCGCATCATTCCGCTTCGAAACATCGCTCTGCTTTGTTGCATCATCCTGCCTCGTTTCATCGACCGCCCTGCGCGCATCATCCGGCTGGTCCGTCTCTTCCCGCTCCTGCTGCTCCTCCGGGTGGTCCGCTGCTGTCACTCTCGCCACGATTTTGTAGAAAAAATCAAGATCGCTCTCGCCGCGAGAGAGCGTGGCCTCCAACAGGCGCGCATCGCCGGGGATCATGCGGGACAAATCAATGGAGTGATTGCCGCCTTCCACCACGCGCCACTGATCGGCAAAGGAGCTCCGGGTGATGTCCAGCAGCCCGACGGCAAAGTGGTGGCTGGCATCCCTCGTCTCCTGCCACAGCCAGCTGTAGGTGCCTGCCGGCTGATGCATCAGCGTGGCGGCAAGCCCGAGGAGAAACAGGCTGCCCGCCACCTTCTCAGCAGCCGCGCGTCGAGATGGATTGAGCGTTCCCCCTCTCCTGCGCTTACTCATACCGATTCCCTTCCAGATACAAGTCAGCTTTGTTCAAGTGGAGGGCCAGCCGTTTCGTGTCTCCTCCCTCGCCGCCGGTCTCCCTGAATCCCTCGATTCCGTCCCCTACGCGAACCCCGCTGCTGTCGACGGCATATCGGCTAACCTGGGAGAAGTCATTGCCGACAATCTGCACTTCCGACTCTCTCCCATTGTCTACTACGACAGCATGGCCAACCCCCTCAAAGGTATTGTTCAGGATCAACACGGCCTTGGCGGTCTGATCCAGCAAAATGGCCTCCTGCGCTCCTGCAAAGCGGCTCTCTTTTACCGTCAGTCCTTCCAGCGACTCTTCGGCTCCCGGCATGGTCCGGATCCCCGCGCCGTCGAACTGGCAATTGCGAAAGCTGACATGATCGCCTACGATCAAGCCTGTCCCGTTGCCCACGAAGCGGATCCCTTCGAAGGAGGCATGGCTCACCTGCAGCTCGTCTGCACGGATGACGACCTCGCCCTCCCGGCCGGGAGCCGCTTTCCACGTCACCGCTTTGGGCAAGGAGAGTCCCGATAAATCGTAGCTGCCTTCTTCGAGGACAAAAGTCATGCCGCCCGCTCCCGCTTCTGCCTGCTTTTCCGCCATCTCCAGCGTTTCTTGCAGCTTGAGGCCATTCAGTTCCTCCGGGGTGAACGTCATGACGGGGCCGGACTGGGCAAAATAAGGGCCGTTCTCCTGCTGTGTCGCCAAAAAGCCGAACGTGACGTCTGCTGATTTTTGCTGCACCTCGTTGCCCGTGCTCTCCGGCAGATAGACGGTAAAATGAAGCGTATCCTGATCCCCTACCGGCAGCTCCGGCACCACGACATTGGCTTGATTGAGCTGGTTGACCCGTCCGTGATACAGCAGCTCGCCTCCGTCGCCGTCCCTCCTGATTTCCACGACCAGTTGGTCGTACACGATGTCATCGCCCTCTTCCTTTTCGGCCAGGAGGGCGTATTTCACCGGCACATCGCTGTGATTGTAGACACTCAGTTCCTTATCAAATCGCACGCCTGGCAAAAACGGCATGTCACCTTCCGCCTGAAACTTCACCTTGGTCTCCCCGAGGGTGATCTCCAGCTTCCCTGCGGCAAATGTACTGGTTTCCTCCGCTTCACTCGTAAAATAGGCGTAAGTCCCAAAGCTGGTGCTGACGACGATGGAGGAAATGACAGCGCTCCCCAGCAAAATTCGCTTCCACGGCCAATGCTTGACCTGACTCCAGTTCATGTAGGCTCCCCCTCAATGGTTTCAGATTGGATCGTTTGCGGCTGCCGGTCTCCCCCGCGCATCGCCAGCAGCGGCCATGCGAGGAACAAAACCGTCAGGGCGAGCAAAACCAGCGGCTGCTGGAGCCCCTCCTGTATCGCGGCGGCATAGGGTATGCGCGCGACTACCGTTCCGACCAGCCGATCCGGGTGGGTCCATCCGCCGTCCACCCCTAGGTTGGCATCCCCCTTGGTTTGCAGATACCCGTTCGCCAATTGGTGGACGATGCGATGGGTGGTGAGGGAACCTCCGCCCTCCTCCTGCCAATAGGTGACGATTTCCCCGACGGCAGGCCGCTTCTCGCCGTAGCTTTGCACAATCACCATGTCTCCGGCGTTGATCGTCGGCGACATACTGCCGGTCAGTACCGCCAGCACCCGCCAGCTCCCTGCCCCTGGCATCCGGTCCGCATTCAGACGGCTGGAGATGGAGAAAAACAAATTGACGGCCACGAGCAGACATACGATCACGAGAAACAATCGCTTTCCCCAACGAAAAGCCACGCCGATCACCTCTTCTCCCATTTTACGGAGAAACGAAGCCCTCATCTTCCCCCGCTGGAGGGACTGCTGTCACTCAGCAGGAGGAAGATTTTTCTCCGCCGGGATGAGGCCGTCTCATCCTGAAGGATGAGGCCCATGAGAAACGTCAGTAAAAAGAAAAAAGACGGCGCAAACCGCTGCCGCCGTCTTCCTTCTGCTTTTCATTCGTTATGGATGCTATCCTTCGACATTCACCACGACCCTCTTCCCTCTCCGTTTCATGATGAGCGGAACCGCGATCCACAGTACCGCAATCACCAGAAACGTCAGGGATACGGGCTTTTGTACAAAAATGGAGAAGTCGCCGTTGGATGTCGTCAGCGCTCTGCGCAGGTTGTTCTCGATCATCGGTCCCAGTACCAGCCCCAGCACCAGCGGCGCCATCGGGAAGTCATTTTTGGTGAGAAAATATCCGACCACGCCGCAGACGATCAGCAACAACAGATCGAATGTGGAGACTTGCACGGCATACACGCCAAAAAAGGAGATGGCCACGATCATGGGGATCAAGTATTTGGGCGGCGTTTCGATCAGTTTGGCAAAAACTTTTACGAGCGGCATGTTCAGAATCAGCAGCATCAGATTTCCGATGAACATGCTGGCGATCAATCCCCATGCGATTGTCGGGTGCTCCTCGAAGAGCAAGGGGCCGGGTTGAACGTTATACATGATCAGTGCACCCATCAATACAGCGGTTGTTCCCGTCCCGGGAATCCCCAGCGTCAGCAAAGGAATCATCGCCCCGCCAGATGCTGCGTTGTTCGCCGATTCAGGCGCGGCTACACCCTCGATGGCGCCCTTTCCGAATTTTTCCGGATGCTTGCTGATTTTTTTCTCCAGCAGATAGGCCAGGAAGGAGGCCAGTGTAGCCCCGGAACCCGGTACGATTCCTTTAAAAAAGCCCACCAGCGAACCGCGAATAATCGGCAACGCACTGTCCTTCAAGTCTTGCCGGGTCGGAAAAACCCGGGTGATTTTTGCAAGCTCGCCTTCGCTGCCGTCTCGCTCCAGAATGGTCTTAAACACTTCCCCCAGCGCAAACAGGCCGACGGCGATCGTCAAAAATTCCAATCCCCCGTATAGCTCCGGACGGTCAAAGGTAAACCGGGCGACGCCGGAGACATTGTCGATGCCTATGGTAGCCAATGACAACCCCAGCACGGTCATCATCAAAGCCTTGGTCACAGACTTTCCCGCCAGGCCGCTTAAAGCGCACAGGCCGAGAATCATCAAGGAAAATTCATCAGCAGGGCTTAATTTTAAGGCCACTTCCGACAGGGGTTGGGCCAACAAAACCAAACCGATCAGCGAAATAATTCCGGCGACGAAAGAACCGATCGCGGCGATGGCCAGGGCAGCGCCCGCTCTCCCCTGTTTCGCCATGGGATAGCCATCCAGTACGGTTACCACCGAAGAAGATTCCCCCGGCGTATTGAGCAAAATGGAAGTGGTGGAGCCTCCGTACATCGCACCGTAATACACACCAGCCAGCAAAATGATGGCACTGGTCGCTGCCTGTTCAGGCGGCAGTCCTCCCGTCAACGATGCCGTTACCGGGATCAGCAGGGCAACACCGCTGATCGGGCCGATTCCGGGCAATACTCCGACCATCGTGCCGATCAGTACGCCCCCGAATGAAAACAACAGGTTGTGCCATTGCAGCGCGATCCCAAACCCGTTTAACAGATAAGACAACGTATCCATCTTTTCTCCCCCCTACAAACCCAACCAGGCAGGAAAACCGGGTAAAGTTCCTTCCAGCAGTTCTACGTACACGTAATGGACACCAAAAGAAAATCCGCCTGAAATGAGAATGGATGAGAGCCACTTGCCTTTCTCCATGGTCTGAAACCCAATCAGGAGAAACAGGAAGGTGCCGATCACATACCCCACATCTCGAAGGAACAACGCATAGAGAACAGCAGCCGACAGGATGATGCCGAATCGCTTGTAGTCCAGCTTGTACGCTTGCTTTTGCCCGCTTTGGTAGCGAAAGGTTTCAAAAAACAGCCGTATGCTGAGCAGCACGAGGATGGAACCCAGCCCCAGCGGAAAAATATTGGGTCCGACCTTGCTTCCGTAGGCGCTCTGGGAGATGCCCATACTGCCGATGACGAAGGCGACACCCATAGCCAGGAAGACGATGCTTGCATACCGATCAAAAGTTTTGCTCACGATCCTGCCTCCTTGAGAAAAGCTGAAGCTTAGAAAAAAGGAGAGGGGTGCCTCTCCCTTTTATTTGGCCATGCCGAGCGACGTCAGGAGCTCGATTACCAAATTGTTTTGTTCGTCGAGGAACGCGGTGAAGCTGGCGGAGTCTTTGTATTCACTTTCCCACCCGTTGGCCTCCAGCTCTTTCTTCCATGCTTCGTTCTCAGAGAGCGCCTTCAGCTTTTCGTCCCAATACGCTTTTGCGTCGGCAGGCATATCGGCCGGACCGAAGATCCCGCGCCAGATGGTAAAGCTGGCATCGATGCCCTGCTCTTTATAGGTGGGGATTTCTTTCAGCTCCCCGCCCAGGCGTTCATCAGAGGCAATCCCAAGTATGCGGATTTTCCCTGCTCTCAGGTACTCGGTCAGACTGGATGCATCCGTGGCGATCGCATCCGCGTTGCCTCCGAGCAATGCGGCAATAGCCTCCCCGCCGCCGTCATAGGAAACGTATTTGACCGCCTTTGGATCGATGCCGTATTTCGCCGCAGGCAAGACGCCTACCAGATGGTCCATCGAACCGGGAGCGGAACCTCCCGCCATCGATATTTTTGTCGGATCGGCCTTGATCGCATCAAGCAGGCTCTTCAGGTCGGCATAAGGAGAATCCGCCTTGACCGCGATGGCCCCGAAGTCTCTCGTAAGCTGAGCGAGGGGCGTCACATCTTTGTACCCAAACGGGCTGTTTCCTTCTTTTTTGTTGTTGTTGATCAGAATGGGCGGCGAACTGACAAACAGCTTGTATGCGTTCCCTTTGTCCTTGCTCGCATATTCCGCCAAAAATACGGCTCCCCCGCCGCCCGGCTTGTTCTCCACCGTAATCGTCTTCTCTACCAATTGGGTCTCCATCAATACCTTGGTAATGGAGCGGGCGGTTTTGTCCCAGCCGCCGCCGGCTCCCGATGGTGCGACAATCACGATGGGCTTCTCCGGATAGGCAGAAGCTGCAGGCGCAGATTGTCCTGTGGGTTGGCTGCCGCCGGCATTGCCAGCATTGCCGCCGTTGCTGCATGCAGCCACCAACAGCATGATGCTGGTGGACAGCGCGAGGAAAAGACTTCTTTTTTTCATAGGTACATCCCCCTTACCTTATGTGTTTGAAAGCGCATCCAAATTACTGTTCATAAGGTATCACGCTGCCTGACAGTTGAATAGTTTGCGTGCATAATTTCCATTTTGAATATTTTGTCTATTTTGGCCATAAAGTTCACAGACTTGGTTGGAATGCAAAAAGGCTGCCTACCTGACAGCCTTTGCCTACGCTATCTCATTGCAACGTGACGGCCAGATACTTCCGCTCCGGCCTGCCTACTGTCCCGTACACCAAATCGGCCCGCAGCTTGCCCTCTGCAACCAGGTATTCCAGATAACGCCTGGCCGTCGTACGGCTTGTCCCCACGAGCCTGCCCACTTCTTCAGCAGAGAGTCCCCTGACGTCGGCCTGCATGATGACCTGCATGACTTTCTCCAGCGTCAAACTGTCAATTCCCTTGGGCATGTTCGTCTCCCTCAGCTTGGCCGGGTGCAGACGCCGGGACATCAGCCGGTCGATTTCTTCCTGGTCCACAAATCCCGCCTCGCTGGTCCGCATCACATGCTCCCGGTAGCTTTCCAGCCGCTCACGAAAACGTTCGAATACCAGCGGCTTGACGATGTAGTCGTACACCCCTCCGCGCAGGGCCGCCTGCACCATCTCCATTTCTTTGGCAGCCGTGATCATGATAATGTCTACGTGGCGGTAGTGCTGCCGGATATGCCACACGAGATCGGTGCCCAGCATATCCGGCAGATAGACGTCCAGCAGCACCAGATTGGGGCGGATATATTCCAACAGCTCCTTGGCCTGTTCGCCGCTGGTCGCCGTCGCCATCACTTGAAAGCCGTCCACCTTCTCGGCGAACCGGCGGTTAATTTCGAGAATTCTGACGTCATCTTCTACGATGAGCACCTCAACCTGCTTCATGTGTGTCCCTCCTTGCTTTGGGCAGCGAAATCGTAAACAGCGCGCCCCCCCATTCACTTTTTCCAACCAGGATGTAGCCGCCCATTTCTTCCACGATGCTTTTTACTTTGGCGAGGCCAATGCCGCGCTTTTCCCCTTGCTTGGTGGAGAAGCCGTATTCAAAAATACGCTCCCGGATCGCCTCATCCACGCCAGGGCCCGAATCTTCCACTTCAAACAAAATCTCCTGTCCGGTATCGGAAATATAGCATTCCACCGTTTTCTTGCCTTCCACGCGAGGATCCTTAACCGATTCAAACGCGTTCTGAATGATGTTGCCGAGCAGCAGGACGACCTGTTGACGGCTGATTGTCGCGGGCAGCTCTTTCAGACGGCTGTCGCGGTTAATCTGAAACTGGATTTTCAATTCCTTGGCCCGGTTGTGCATCCCCAGCAGCAAGGCGCCAATCAGCGGATCGGGTACTTGTCTCGCCAGAAGCAAGATCATTTCCTGCTGTGCGGAGGTCTCGCTGGTGATCAGCTCGATTGCCTCTTGAACGGAACCGAGCTGCAAAAGACCCGAGATCATGTACAAGAGGTTGTGAAACTCATGGGTCTGTGCACGCAGGGCATCCGCGTAACGCCTCACCTGGGATAGCTCTTCCGCAAGCTGGTCGATCTCCGATTTCGGGCGAAAGCTGCTGACGACTCCGATGACCTTGCTCCCGATCTTTATCGGCACCCGGTTTACGATAATTTCCTTCCCCGCGATGATCACCTCCCGGTCCAGCTGCCTTTCCCCTGACTCCAGCACCTCCAGCATCTTGCTGCCGGGCAATATCTCCTGAATCGGCTTGCGGTGCACATCCTGATCAGCGGGCAACTCCAGGATGCGAATCGCCGCTTTATTCACCGTGCTGACCTCACCGTGCCGGTCAATGGCGACGATGCCCTCCCTCACCGATTCGATGACGGCATTTCGCTCCATGTACAGGGCCGCAATCTCTTCAGGCTCCAAACCAAGGATGGCTCGTTTGAAACGCCGGCTCAACCAGATCGCACCGAGGACGCCGATCAGTACGGAAAGCGCGATAATCACGAGAACCTTTTCCTGATAGCTGTCGACGGCTTCTTCGATATCTTCGAGGAGGAAACCGACGGATACGATCCCGATTACTTGGCCGTGTTGATTTTTGACGGGCACCTTCCCCCGCAGAGCGGGACCCAGACTGCCCACCGCTTTGGAGATATAGGAGCGCCCGTGCAGCAGCCCCTCGTCGTTGTCCCCCCCGACCATCTCTTTCCCGATCCGCTCCGGAAGGGGATGGGAGTAACGAATGCCTTGGCGGTTGCCCACGACGACGTATTCCGCTTCGGTCTGTTTTCTCACTGCTTCCGCAATCGGCTGAATGACAGCGGATGGATCGGTCATGCCAAACGCGGCTTGCACCTCGGGCATGTTTGCCACAATCGTGGCTACGCTGAGCGCCCGTTTTCCCACCTGCTCTTCGATTGAAGTGGAAATGATGGAGGTAAACACCATGCCGATCGCACTTATGATGGAGACGATGACAAAGATAATGAGCAAAATCATGCGGGTTTGCAGCGTTAACCGCAATTTTCTGGTAAACATTCCCTCACCTCTCCCTCCATCTTACCATCCGCTTCTCACGAAAGGATATGCCCTCCATATGTTCGCGAATCACCGGGGAGGGAAGATCGTCTGCCCGCGCAGGCCCAGGAAAAGGCAAGCACAAGAAGAGCCGGTTTGCACCCTTCGCATGGGGAAACCCGCTCTTTCATCCGAAATCATCGCTCTCGCTCTAACCAACCATGGAGGGAATTGGGGCTTTCTTTTGCGGAGACGAGGGAAGCTCCAGCGACTTCGTAAAAGCCCGCACCACCCGCTCTTCATACCTGCTTCCGGCCATCGCGGATATTCGCTCCAAGGCTTCCTCGGGTGCGAGCTGCTCCCGGTAGGACCGCGCCGTCGTCATCGCCAGGTACGACTCGGCAATGCCCAGCATTTGTGCCAGGACGGGAATCTGCCCGCCTTTCAGCCCGGCAGGATAACCCGTGCCGTCGCAGCGTTCATGATGAAAGAGCAGCGCTGTGATTACCTGCTGATAGGCCGGGGCGCCCTTGAACATCTCTGTGCCGATATGGCAATGCTCCTGGATGATTTGAAATTCGTAGCTGGTCAGATTCCCTTTCTTTTCAAAAACGTAATCCGGCCATTTGATCCGGCTGACGTAGTGGAGGAGGGAGAGCAGATCCACCTCCCAGTCGTACACCTTTTCCTCTGGAAATTCTCGCAGCATCCGCTTGATCAGTCTCCCCATCTGTTCGATTTCCTTGCAGCTGGTATGGGTTTTTCGCTCGACGATGGGAACCAGCCCGTTGAGCATGCTCATGGCGTATTCCCGGTTTTTCGCATCGGCGGCCTGTCTGACTGAATCCATCCACCTGTTCTGCGACCAGAAGCCCAGCCACGCGGAGAGGAGACTGCCCGCCGCAAGCGTCAGGACAGCCAGCACGTCCGATAGGGCAACCGAATCGACGTACAGCAGAAGGGAGCCTGCGTATATCAGGGAGCTGGCCGATCCCCAGACTGCCAGCAGCAGCCTGTCGTGAAAAAAGCTCAGGTACAGGGGATAGATGAGGAAAACATTCCATATGCCCGGCAGTTGTTGAGGATGGCCGAGACAAATGAACAACAGAAGTGCGATTCCCAAAAAGACGGAGACATGACGCGATTGGGTATCAGGCAGCACATAACGCTTATGCAGCAGGTAGACTGTCCAGGGAACGGCACTGTATATCGCCAGCTTCATGACTTCTGTCCAGGAAAGTGAGACAAACGCAAACGCTGTGAGAAGTGCCAAGATGCCCGCATATGCCGAAACCAACACGGATAGCATCCAAAACATGCGATCAGCCAAATACGCAGAATGATCCCCTTTTTTCTTTCGCAATCTCATCTCATACCCTCTTTACCGTTTATACTGATTCTCGCCGTCGATCAGCGCGGCACCTTGACAAGCCCTTTTTTGAGTCCGTACAAAACAGCCTGAGATCGATTCGGCTGTCCCGTCTTTCGGAGGATGCTGCTGACATGGGTTTTCACCGTGGCCTCCGAGATATACAGGCGGTTCGCGATTTCCTGATTGCTCAGATTCTCCACAATTAACGCAAAAATCTCCTGCTCCCGCTCGGTAAAGGCCACTTCTGACTCTTCTTTTCGCTTGCGCTGAAGCTTGGATTGGAAGCAGGAGTACCCCATCATCACCATGTCCATGGTATGCAGAATCTGCTCCGGCACCGTATCTTTCATGACATACCCGTCTACCTGGGCGTCCAATGCCCGAAAGACGTCCTCGCTCTCGTCATAGGCTGTTAAAATCATGATTTTCAGCTCGGGACTCTCTTCCTTCATCTTCCGGCAGCTCTCGATGATGGGGGCTCCCGGCATTTTCAGGTCAGACACGATTAAATCCGGCTTGCTGCTTCTCGCTTTGGCCAGCAGTTCATCTCCGTTATCCGCTTCTTCTACCACCGTGTAGCGAGGCGCACTTTCCAGGATCATCTTCAATCCTTCGCGAACGATGCGGTGATCATCCGCCAGCAGCAGTCTGACCTTATCCATATCTCTCCACCCCTTTTTTCGGTACAATCGCCACAATCTCCGTCCCTTGCTCCGGACAGGAGCTGATCTGCAGCGTCCCCCCCACCTCGGCAATCCGCTCCTTCATTCCGAGGAGGCCGTAGTGGTTCGGCAATCGGGACTTTTCATCCGGGACAAAGCCGATGCCATTATCCTTCACCCGAACGCAGATCTGCAGAGCGGATGCCTCCACGCTGACCTCCAACCGAGTGGCTCCCGCATGCTTGACGACATTGACAGCCGCTTCCTCTACCAATCGATAGATCGCGTCCTGGATCGGCAGCGGTTCTTCTCCAAACCGGCCGCGCTTGCTGAACGCGACCTGGATCTCTTTGTCCGCCGTAATCCGCTGAAGCAATTGCTCCAGGGCCTCCGCAATCTTCTGGTGGGGCCGGGCATCCCGCAGATGGGTAATGTAATGGCGCACTTCGCCGTGGCACCACTGGATGCGCTCCTCCATCTGCCGCAGTCTCTTCAGTAGCGGCCCCTTGTCCCCCGCAGGCAGCGTCTGTTTTATCTGAAACAGCTGGGCGGACAGGAGAAACAGCTGCTGCGCCAATCCGTCGTGCATGTCCTGGGCCAGCTTGCGCCGCATTTCCACATGCAAGGCGCGAGCCTTCTCCTCCCGCAGCCAGTTTTGTTTCAATCGCTGACAGATGTACACATCCATCATCCGCAGCAGCAATTTTTCATAGCGGCTAATCGGTTTTTTCGTCGGGATCGAAAACAACAGACAGCCCCAGGACTGGCCATTTTGCCTGAGCGGCCAGCAAATGTAGGTGTCTTCCCTGCCGGTAAAGTCAAAAAGAACGATTGATGTGACCTGTCCCCATCCCTCCGCTCCCAGATCAAGCAGCCGCTGCACAAAATAATCTCTCCGCCAGTTCCCTTCCCCCTCCCGCTCCTCGAATAGACAAAGATAGGCATGATCTGTACGGAATAATCGTCTGACCGTTTTTTCCGTCTCCTGGCACAGATGTGCGTGCTGCTCCGAATGCGACAGTCTTCTCATAAACAGATATATTTGCAAACCTTTGGAATAGGCCCCTTTTACCAAATTTATTGCGGTAAAGATCCAGTAAGACATGCTGGTCCAGAGCAGGATATCAAGCAGGAAGCGAAGATCATCGAGATGAGAGGGCGGCAAATGCATTTCGTAAGGCACCCAAGCCTGAAGAACGGAGTACGTGAGGAGAAATAGGGCGGCAACGAGCAGAAAAGGCTTTAATCTGAGCACTGTCGTCAGCCATAAAAGGGTGGAATAGGCGTAAAGCATGAACGGACTGTTCCACTTGCCGGTGAGCACGATAAAATAGACCGCCACGCCCAAGTCAACCAGGCCCAGCAGGAGCCAGGACCTCCTCGGAAGTGCGTACCACAGGAAGGCGGCATGGGCGATCATCAGCACCAGCAGCAGAAAAAACAGCGGGTCATGGCGAGGATGAGCGTTCATGTACAAATAAAAAAAGAGCAGAAACAGGATCCATTGCAAGATAGAGAGCATGAAGCGGAGTTCTTTCAGAATCTGGTTCATTTCGATTACCTCAGAACCTGTTCAAAAGTAAAAAAGACCTACATCCATTAGGGACGACCTAATCGTACAGCACATCGAACATATTTACAACGAGTATAAACTGTCGAATTCAAGCAGAAACCCCCGGAGATTTCGACTTTTTACCTGACTGAATTACATAGGTATTGTACTACTTTTATTGAATGTTCCATTCGAAAATAATAGGATACGGGTACCATTGCGCCTCTCCCCTGTTTGAAGCTGCCCTGGGTATTGCCGCTACCACCTATGGCGAAATCCATCCGACTTTGGAAAAACCTCGGGATCATTGGCAAATGATGATGGAGGCTTTGCCGCGCCATCGTGGCCGCCGCCGCGCGCTCTTTTCGCTGCGAGCGCGCTCGCTGGATCAGCCGACCCGGCCATCTTCTCCTTCCATTCGCCGCTAAACTCTCCATTTGTTAGAGGATGTGAAAATTTGGCAATCCCCGCGAAAGGCTTGTATAATGAAAAAGTATTTTCTGTAAAGTCAAAATGATCCGAGAAGACTCCCTCTTCGAAAGGGAGAAATGAAAAGGGGTATGCAAGCGGATGACACAACCAAATCTGAAATCACTCCTCGATACCATGAACCGCGTCATCGTGGGCAAAGAAGCACAGGTGCGCCTGCTCGTGACGGCCATGCTGGCAAGAGGCCACGTCTTGCTGGAAGACCTCCCCGGGATGGGCAAAACCGTTTTGGCCAAAACACTGGCTCAAGCCATCGGCGGGACATACAACCGCGTGCAGTTTACCGCCGACCTGCTCCCTTCGGACGTGGTGGGCCTCCACGTGCTCAATCCCCGCACGAGCGAATTCGAGCTGCGGCGCGGCCCTGTCTTTGCCGACGTGCTGCTGGCTGACGAGATCAACCGCGCCACGCCGCGCACGCAATCCGGCCTGCTGGAGTGCATGGAGGAACGTCAGGTGACAATCGAAGGAATCACCTTGCCGCTCCCTGCCACCCTCCTCGTCATCGCGACCCAGAACCCGATCGAATCAGAGGGAACCTATCCGCTCCCGGAAGCGCAGCTCGACCGTTTCCTCTTCCGCCTCTCCCTCGGCTACGGAAACCGGGAGGAAGCGCGGGAAATTCTGCGCCGTTTTCGGAGCGAAACCCCGCTGGATTCCGTCCGTCCGGTCATCACACCCGAGGAAATCGCTGCGATGCAGCGGGAGACGACCGCGGTTCACGTCAGTCCGGCTATCGAGGAGTACGTGATTGATCTGGTCGAAGCGACGCGGAACCACCGCTCCATCGAGGTCGGACTCAGCCCGCGCGCGATGCTCGCCCTGCTGCGCTCCGCTCAGGCTTCCGCTTATCTGGAGGGGCGTTCTTTTGTGCTGCCTGACGATGTAAAACGAGTCTTTCCTCCGCTGGCCGTCCATCGGATTCGCCTGTCTCTGGAAGCAGAGCTTCACGTCACCGAAGAGGAAGTCGTTCAAAGCATCCTCCGGGAAGTATCCGCTCCCGTCGAAGAGGGCGTATAGCCGATGAGCACGCGCCAAAAATTTCACGGACTGGGCTTTCTCATCCTGCTTTTCGCCCTGTTTTCCGGAAGCGGATTTCTCTGGCTGCTCGGCGGTTTCTTCTTCTTTATGCCTGCCTTCAGCCAGTGGTGGACCCGCCAGCTCCCCCGCTGGATCCTGGTGGAGTGGCAGGCTGATCAGACCCGTGTCATGCCGGGTACGCCTATCGCCATCAGGCTGCGGCTCCACAACCGCTCCTGGCTGCCGCTTCCGGGTACGCTGGTTCAATTTTCTCTGCCCGACCACGTCGCGGCGGCCGATGCCGACGAGGCGGTGCAGCGAAACCAACGCCTCTGGCTTCGTTTTCGCTTTCACCTGCCGCCGAAAAAGAGCGCGGAGCGATTGTTCGTGATCACCCCGCACAAGAGGGGGGTGCTCTGGCTGAGTGAAGCGCACATGGAGACAATCCCGCTCTTTGGTGAGGAGTCGGCGCCCCTGCCATTGCCTTTTTCTTTCTCGGTGCTGGTCTACCCCCAGCCCCTGCCTCTCCCTGCGCTGGACACCTGGTCGACCGAACCGGAAGGCAGCCGGGTCACCCGGCTCCATCCCACAGAGGATGTCACGTTTTTGCGCGGCGTCAGGCAGTATGCGCCGGGAGACCGGCTGAGGCACATCCATTGGAAAGCGAGCGCCAAAACGGGACAGCTGCAAACCCGCCTGTTCGAGCCGACAGCCAGTCCGCGCTGGAAGCTGGTTGGGCATATCCTGCCCTCCTACGAGCCGCTGCTGCAGAGGCATAATGACGAGACAAACGAGCGTGCGATCTCAGCGCTCGCCGCTCTATCCGTATTTTGCCGCAGGCATGCCTACTCCGCGGAGCTGCTGCTCACGGTGAAGCAGCGCGGCCGGGAGCACTATCAGCTGAGTGCCGGCAGCGGCAAAGCGCATCACATCCAGCTCATGACCCATCTGGCCAAGCTGCACCAGTATGCGCCCACGTCCCTCGCCTCCCTCCTGCACCGGCTGGAACACGTCAGCTCTCCAGGGGAGATGATCATCCTCGTCACGCCCCGACTGGACGAGCGCTCTGTTGAGATGATCGAGCGTCTCAGTGCCCGGGGGCTGCGCTTCACCGTAATCGATGTGTCCGGAGAACAGCCGGCGCTCCGCCGCTGGGACCGGGTATCCACCCGCTTTGGACGCCAAAGGAAGGTGAGTCATCGATGAGCCGCTCCTATCTGCTGCGGCAATCCCTGCTCTTTTGGCAAGAGTCCTTCCTGGCTGCATCCCTGCTGATGCTGCTGGGATGGCTGCCCTCCGTGTGGACGGATGTGGCCGCCTTTGTCGGAAGCGCGACGCTCCTGCTCGTCCTCGGCCTCTGGCTGTACGATGGCGGGGCCCGCAATCTCTTGCTTCACCTGCTGCTCTACCCGCTTGTGTTTGCGGTGGGGGTATTGATCTACCAGACCCTTGATTCCGTGCTCCTCGCCGCCCTGGCCGCCGCTCTCTTTTATTGGCGGGTGCACAGTCTCGCCGCCTCATCCTACTCCCAAGCGACGCTTTTGAACGCATGGATCATGACACTCTGCATCAGCCTGGCTCATCTGGCGATCGCTTCCCTGTTCGGCCCGCTGCGGAGCGGCGCTCCCTTTCAGGCCGCCGAGCTCTATCCGGTGATCTCCCTGCTCGTAGCCGGCTATATGCTCGCCAGCCTGGGCGAATATCTGACCAGGGAGGATACGGCCTCCTTATCTGTCCGCGTGCCCCGCGTGCCGGCTTTTCTCGGGGTCCAGCTGATCGGCTCCCGTCTGCTGCTGGCAGCTGGCTATGCCGCAGCGGCGGGCATGGGACTGTGGGTGCTCTCCTTGCTTTGGGGATGGATGAAAAAGCCGCTCGGAGCCGCGCTGTCCTGGATCTTTGGCCCCTTGCTCAAGGGAATAGGCGACTGGATTGAAAAACTGTCGGCTTCGCTCGGCAGCAACCGCAAAGTCCAGGATCTGCTCGAGCAGTCTTCGGGAAATCGCGAGGAACTTCCTCTGGAGGAAGCGGCCTATACAGGGGAGGCTCTCTTCACTCTGTGGCAGCCCTATCTCATCGCCGCCTGCGTGCTCCTGGTCGGGATCGGACTCGGCTGGGCGATCTGGAAGCGAAGAGGTGGAGCGCAAGTCCCAGTGAGCGTGGCCCCGGCCGAAGCCGTCGAAGCCACCCTGCATGAGCTGCCGCCGGAGAAGGCGGGCACAATGCCTCCCATCTGGGATCTGGAGGCGCTGCGGGCAAAGGCGCACCGCCAGGAGGACGATCCGGTGCGCTACGGCTACTATCAGTTTTTGCTGCACATGGCGGATGCCGGCCTCGGCATCGCACCGTATGAGACGCCGCACGAATACCTGTGCCGCCTGCAACAGCGCTGGACAACATCTGGTCGGCTGGAATATGCGGCCCGGATTACCCGGTACTACGAGCAATCCCGCTATATGGAAAAACTGCTGACGAATGAAGAGCTGGCTGATCTGCAGCACAGCGTAGCGGAGATACGGAAAATGACAGACTGACGCGAGTGGCCCTGCGGCAACGCACTGTGAAAGTGCGCCCGCGGGGCCTGTTCCTGCGGGATTGACAGAATCGGCTCATCCGTGCATAATGTCTACACTTTTGCCTTTTGTTTCCTACAATAAACCAAATGGTTAATTCATGATGAAGGAGGAAGGTCTATGCATGACTTGCAGCAGTGGTTGCGAAAGCGCGTCACCGTCTCCTATATACCCGGATATGAATTTTTCCTCAGTCTGCACGTGCTTGCCCATCCCGAACATCATACCACCCGCATCCGCTGGGTGAGGGAGACGCAGGATCGGCTGCCCCGCCCGCTGCTCCGCGATCTCCAGGCATTTGATGCCATCTCCAATCACTTCCTGGAAGTGATGGACTTTCTTTTTCCCTGGGACGAAACCTATCAGCATTCCGTCGAAGCCGGTCTGGAGAGAATCGAGAGGATGAGTCCGGAGGAATTCGTCGAGGCGATGATGGGGCCCGTGCACCATCGCCTCCAAGTGAAAAGCTGGATGGACGGCCATACCGATGAAGCATTCGAGCAGCTGAAGCCGGTGCACCGCGAGCTGATCCGCCGTCCGCTGCGGGCACACCGCTTGTTTCTGGAATTTTGCCACGCCTATCTGCCCTTTTTTAAAGAAGAGGAACGCCGCATCGAGCCTTGGCTGATCCGCTCGGTCCATGAAAGCCAGGAGGCCCTGCAAAAAGATCCGATCGCCTTCCTCTCCCAGGTCCATCCTCGTCTGCATGTCCGGGATCGCTTTTTGCAGTTTCACAAGGCCAGAACCTATCAATTCGCCTATGAAGATCTCTCTCACATCCATCTGTTTGTCTCCAGCTTTCTCGCGCCTCATCTGCTGCTCGGCGTCTATCCTCAGCGGATTACCACCGGCCTGCACGTGGATGTGCCGGGGCGTGCGGAGAAGCCGGTCATCGCCGCTGACTTCGTAGCGAAAATGAAGGTGTTCAGTGACCCGACCCGGATCGCGATCTTAAAATCGCTGCTTAATCATCCCTACTGCATACAGCAGCTCGCCTGCTTGCACGGAATCAGTGAACCGGCCGTGGTCAAGCACATGAAGCTGATCGTCGACGCCGGATTCGCCTGGAGCGAAAGGCGGGGCCGCTTTGTTTTTTACCGGGGCGTACCTGCGCGTCTGGAGAGTCTGGCCGTCGATATCCATGAATTTATCGATATGCCGGACCCGAGCTGCCATCTGCCGAAGCACGTGGCGGACGGGAGCTAGGCCCGAATTTTCCATACGCCGAGAATTACGCAGCTGCACAGCGCTGCCATTCCCGCGAGATTGCCCTCTCTTACATAAGATATACATGGATAACTTTCGCCCGTGGTTGCCGGGTAAAAAACACGGTTGCCCCGTCTTAAACGATCGTTTAATCCTCTTTCTGCCGGAAAACGGAAAGGAAATCCTCTTCGCAAACCAAAAAACCAACCTGCTCGCCTGCGGTAGAGCCGAGGCTATCGGTTGGTTTTTCCCTTACAACATCTTTTCCATCATCGTACACGACCGTCTGCAAAACAGGATGGGGAGTTTTTTGGCTTTGGCCTGACTTTTCACATGATAGGACAGATTGTGATTGACGAAGTCCGTGAACACTACGATCATTTTGGTGTCAGACGGGATGTTCACCTTGTATTGGGAGTGCTTTCTGCCCGTCACATGATAGATTTGCTGATAACCGCGGCCATGCAGCAGATCCGTAATATTGCCTAATCGATCTCCTCCGATAACCAGTACAGCCGACATATGCCTTCTCCCCTCCTTTGATAAAAGCGAAGCCGCCTGTTGCTGCGGTCTTCTTTCTAATTCCGAGTATTAGCATAGGTTTTTGTTTAATTATAGAAAGTGCATCTCAGCCTGTCAACTATTAAAGTATCCCCTGTGTACGAGGGCGCAGGGAGAAGAATCATGTTCCCCATCAATGATAGATTCACACAAAAAAACAGGACAGCCTTTTGGCTATCCCCAAACTTGTCCATCCGTCTGTGTTAATAAAAGGACTTCCCCATGTGAAGTCCTCTCTTTTAGGAACCTATTCCGCCGTATTTTAAAATGCCCGGGCGTACTGCTTGGGAGCTGCCAGCTCTCCCTTCAGCTGCTTGATCGCATGATGCGCCCAGTACGGGTCGCGGAGCATCGCGCGGCCGATTGCGACCAGGTCTGCATCTCCATTCCCCAGCGTAGCGGCTGCCAGCTGCGGATCATCCAGGATGCCTACGGCAATGACAGGCACATCCAGCGCTTCCTTGATCGCCCGCGCCATCGGCACCTGATAGCCGGGATGAATGCCCGGACGGCCGGCTGAACCGATCGGACCCTCTCCGCCGCTGGTGATGTGGAAAATATCCACGCCCGCATCCCGATAGCGGCGGCACAGCTCCGTGCTGTATTCAAGTCCGTAGCCCCCATCCACGTACTCGACCGCAGAGATGCGCATGATCAGCGGCATGTCAGCCGGCATTGCGCTTTTGACCGCCCGAATCGTTTCGATCCCGAACAGAGCCGGATCTTGTCCATACTCATCGTCCCGCTTGTTCGTCAGCGGCGAATGGAATTGATGGATCAGGTACCCGTGTGCACCGTGCAGCTCGATGGTGTCCACGCCCGCCTCCACAGCCCGCCGCACCGCTTCGCGAAACTGGATGACCATCTCTTTTACTTCCGCCGTGGTCAGCGCCCGCGGGGTTTTGAACTGTTCGTTAAAGGGAATCGGCGACGGCGCTACAGGCTCTTCCGCATCCTGCGCTTTCCGGCCGGCATGACCAATCTGTATGCCGATCTTCGCCCCGTATTTTTGCACCTCGGAGATGATCCGCGCAAACGCGGGAATCTGTTCGTCGGACCATAAACCGAGATCGTAATCCGTAATGCGTCCATCCGGGTGAACATCCGTCATCTCCATGATGATCAGACCGGCCCCGCCGACCGCGCGGGAGACGTAGTGGACAAAATGCCAGTCGTTTGGCGCCCCGTCCTTTGCCTCTACCGAATATTGGCACATCGGGGGCATGACAATGCGGTTTTTCAGCGTCAAGCCTTTGTACTGAAAAGGGGAATCCAGCTTGATATTCGTCATCGTTTGGCGTCAACTCCTTATCTGTATATGTACCTGACTTCCCCATTATCATGGCAGAAGTCGAGGCGGATCGCAAAGGCTCCCGACACTTTCCCCACCCTCTGGCGGACATGTGCGAATCGTTGCGCCCGGCAGAAAAATAGAAGCCCCTGTTCCGGCATGCACCGGGCACAGGGGGATTGCGCTCTGACGATTTTTATTCCGGCATGGAGCCGATGTAGTTGGATTGCGGACGAATGATGCGATTGTTGCTCGCCTGCTCCAGAACATGGGCACTCCATCCGACGACACGGCTGACGGCAAAAGTCGGCGTAAAGAGAGAGTCATCCAATCCGACGGCGCGCATCACCGCAGCAGCGAAAAATTCTACGTTGGTATTCAATTTCCGGTTCGGCTTATACTCTTCCAGCAGCTTTAGGCCGACCTTTTCGACATGCGTCGCCAGGTCAAACCACGGATCGTCTGCGGAGAGCTCCGATGCTACGACGCGCAGGGCAGTCGCGCGGGGGTCGATCGTCTTGTACACGCGATGGCCGAAGCCCATCAGGCGGCCGCCGCTCTCCAGCTTGGCGCGGAGCCAAGGCTCGGCATTTTCCTTGGTGCCGATCGCTTCGATCATTTCAGTGACCTCGGAAGGGGCTCCGCCGTGAAGCGGTCCCTTCAACGCTCCGATTGCCGCTGTAATCGCGGATATCAGATCGGATTGGGTCGAACTGACCACGCGGCCGGAGAAGGTAGAGGCATTCATCCCATGCTCCTGGGTCAGGATCAGGTAAGCATCCAGAGCACGGACGTGAGCCGGGTTAGGCTCCGTTCCCTTCAGCATATACAGGTAGTTCGCCGTGTGGTTCAGGTCGGCGCGTGGACCGAGCGGCTCGCGGCCTTCCAGGCGGGCGTAGCGATGCGCGACGATCGTCGGCAATTTGGCGGTCAGGCCGATCACCTGCTCCAGGCTTGGCGGCCAGGCATGGGCCGGCGTACCCAGAGCAGACACGGCTGTTCGCAGCACGCTCATCATGTCCACGTCGGCCGGAATCAGATCGATGATGCCTTTTACATGGGCAGGCAGCTCCCGATTTGCTTTCAGCTTTTCTTGCAGATCGGCCAATTCCTGCTCGCTCGGCAGATGACCGTACCAGAGAAGATGGGCAACCTCTTCAAATGTATGATGAATCGCCAGGTCGCGGGCCCAATGGCCACGGTAAACCAGCAAGCCATTGGTTCCGTCCACAAGACTCAAGTCGGTCTCCGCCACTGCAATGCCTTCCAGGCCAATCGCCAGCGTATTTGTACTCATGATTACCACTCCTTTTACTCTCCGTATCCTACTCTTCAGTATATCGATACGAAATTATGAATGGAAATAGAAGAAACCACGGTTTTTGATCACATTCTCCGATCAATGGACAAAACTGGCGCGCTAGTGAATCACATCCATCGGCGCATACAGCACCTCCAGGATGTCGATAAAGCCTTGGACCGATTTGCTGATGCCCGTTTTGGGAACGAGCAGGTACGAAGCCGCTTTGGGGATGGTCAGCCCGGGCGTCGGCAATTCGATAAAGCGATTTTCAAACAGCTCCCGCGTAATGGACGAGCGCGGCAGGAAGGAGACTCCCAGCCCCTCTTCGATGAAGCGCTTGGTAATATCCACGTGGGAAACCGCCATGGTGCGAAGAGAGAGGCCCCGCTGCCTGAGCATCAGGAGCAGATCGTCCCAGTATACGGGATGGTTATGGGTCAACAATCGCTGGGATTGCAGCTCATGCTCCCAATCCGGCAGTGGCGCCTCCATATCGCCCCCGTTGTGCGGCACGGCAAACACGACCGGATCCTCGTACAGCTTATAGACGGAAAGCTGCAGTTCGCCGGGGACCATCCGGGTCAGGCCAATATCGGCCTGGCCGTTTTGCACCAGCGGCCCGATCTCGACCGAATCCGCCAGCTTGATCGACAGGTCGACATCCGGATACAGCTTCGTATATCGATGGATCAAGTGAGATAACCGGGTACGAGCAATAATCGGAGAGACGGCGAGGTGCAGCTTATCCCGATAGCCCTGCCGCCAGGCGATCAAATCCTCGATGCCGTTATGCCACTGCTCCAGAATTCCTTTTGCATGCGGCAGATAGCGCTTGCCGGCCGGCGTCAGCCGCACCCGTTTGCCCACCCGTTCGAACAGCTTGATGCCCAGTTCTTTTTCCAGAAGGCGAATGTGCTGGCTTACGGTGGGCTGGGCGATAAACAATGCTTCGGCCGTCTGATGAAAGTTTTCTGTCGTCGCAGCCATTACAAAGGTCTGCAATACGCGAAAATCCAATGTCACACCTCCTCGTCGCGGGAAGGATACCCCCTCTTATTTTGCCATTAAGATGGGATTACAGGAAGAGCATGACGGAAAACGGATCACCCCCCTCTATTTTCCTGGTTCATTTTTCCCCTTTTTCGGGGATTTACCAATTTTCGACATCTTTTCAACTCTCTTGTGGTACAATACGAAATCGGGTGCGAAAAAGATCACTTTCGACCCATATAGAGAGAACAAGATTGAGGAGGAAGAAAATGGAGACCACGACAAACGTGACCCCGCCGCAAAAAAGTTCCAAAAAAGGGCTGCTGATTGCTGGTGTAGCGGGGATCGCGATTCTTGCCGGATTGGGCACGGCCTATGCCAAGCTGGATCTGTTCAAGAGTCCCAAAACGATGTACCTGGAGGCGGAAGCGAACAGCATCAAGCAGTTAGCGGATGACGTCTCCCAATCCTTTCAGGAGTACGAAGACTATGTGAAGCCTTATCTGGATCAGCCCGTCAGCTCGACGGTGGAGCTGAGCCAATTCCATATCGATGCAGACCTGCCTGACCCGCAGGCTCTGAAAGTTCTGGATCTGCTCCAGAGCGCCAAGCTCGTCGTATCATCCCAGACCGACGACCAAAAGCGGCAGCAAGCCGGGAATGTCGAAGTTCATCTCAAAGAAAACAAACTGCTTCAGCTCGACTACTTCATCGATGACACCAAAATTGGTTTTCGCCTCCCCGACTTTTATCCCAAATACGGTTTTCTCGATCTAAAAGACCGCGATGCGATCAAAGCGAAATTTGGCGAGGAACTGCCGAAGCGTTTTGTTACCAATAAAGACATGTACGAAGCGATTAAATTCGACCGTCAGGAGGTCACGGCCATCCTCGCGCCCTACGCGAAGCTGTATGCCGAAAGCCTCAAGGATGAACAGATCACGCTGAATAAAAACGCCAGCTTTTCCGAGGAAGGCTATGAAGCCAGCGTTCGCGAGCTGACGGTGACGTTCTCCGACGCGGAAGGACAGAAGCTGTTCATCGACTTGGCTGAAAAGGCCAAAGCGGATGAAAAGCTGTTCGAACTGCTTTACAGCCGTTACCAAAACGTAGCCAAACTGTTGATCGACAGCGGGTATCCGGATGTCCAAGAGCTTTCCAAGGACGACTTCAAGAAGGAGTACACCAAGACCTTCGACGACATGGTCGCCGAATTCAAGGATACAAAAGCCTCGAAAGATCAATTGAAAATGATCGTCCTCGTAGACAGCGATCACCAGATTCTGTCCCGCAAGCTGGTCTTCCTGGACGATGCCAGCAAGGAGGAAAAGACGGTCTGGTCCAGCGCTTCCTTCCAAAAAGGAACGGAGACCTTCCAGCGCTACTCGTTGTTCGTCGATGAGGACGGCGAAAAGGGCGAGATGACCGTCCGCTACAAAGCCGACAAACAAAAAGACAAAACAAGCGGAACCCTCAGCTTCCTCTTCGACGCTCAGCCGGAGGTGCTTTTCGATCTTACGGCCAAGTTCGAGACAGCCAAGCAGGCTGACAAGGAAGACAGCAAGCTGGACTTCACGCTGAAGGCAAAATCAGACACCGACCCAGAGGCCATCTCCCTGTCCGGCAACCTCACGTCCGCGATGACCAAGACAGCAAACGGCCGCGACGCCGAAGGCTCGTTCAAACTGAACTTTGACCAGCCAACGCATGACATGCCGAAGAGCATCAGTCTCGCCATCAAGACCAAAGAAGAATTCGGCAAACCGGTCTCCGTCCCGTCCCTTGCCGCTGACAACTCCGTCAATATCGCGACGATGACCGATGCGGAGATGATGGAAATTCAGCAGCAGGTGGCGATTTCTGCCCAGTCTTTCATGATGAAAAACATGGAGCTGGTCCAAGAGTTTATGCCGATGCAGTAACCGGCACTATCCAAAAACAGCGGGATTTTTCACTGTCCTCCCTTTTCGAAATCGGAAAGGGAGGTTTTTATTTGCCCGCACAAAAAAGGGCATTCTTTCCTGAAAAATTACTTTTTTACTAGAGGAAAAAAGGATGGGATGGTGTAATATTTACCAAATGTTTTCAATTTATATCCGATGACTGGAGGATAAGCTGTGAAAAGGTCAACGAAATCATTCATCCCTTTCTCTCTCACCGCAGCCTTGCTATTCACCGCAGCCCCGAGCCAGGTGCATGCCGCCGAGGAGTGGAGCAAACGCGAACTGTCCAAGCTGAACAGCGTGACACAGGTTCAGGCAGAGCAGGGGGCTGCCGCCGCCAAAATCTCTCCCCGCCTCAACACCAAATCGAGCAAGGAAGTCAGCGTTATTGTGCAGCTCAAAGGCGAACCGGCCGCAGGCAGCCAAGAATACAGGCGCGGCTCCCGCTCATCGGCTCGGGCAGCCGAAGCACGCGTCACACGGGAACAATCCTCCTTTGTCCGAGAAGCTCGCAAAAAAGACATCGATCTCCAGATAGAGCGCTCCTTTTCCCATGTATTTAACGGAATGGAGCTGACCCTGCCCGCAAATGAGATCGAAAAACTGGCCAGCCTTCCACAAGTCAAAGCTGTTTTTGAAAACACCGTCTATACGGTTCCCGACGTAGATATTCACCTCCTGAGCAAAAATGGGGACGTCAAATACGACATCGCCCCGCTGAAGCAGATCGGCGTGCTGGATATGTGGGAAGCCGGCCTGAGCGGGAAAGGCCTGAAGGTCGGCGTGATCGATACCGGTGTCGATTACCTCCATCCAGACCTGAAAGACGCCTACAAAGGCGGCTACGACTCGTACGACAACGACCGCGATCCCTACGAGGAAGCGCCCATCTCCGAGGAGGACGACGCGACCTGGGAGGGCGGCTACGAAGGCTCGTCTCACGGTACGCATGTCGCCGGCACCATTGTGGGCCGAGCCCAAAACAACAGCTCCGACGTGCAGGTAAAAGGGATCGCGTATGAAGCGGACCTCTACGCCTACCGCGTTCTCGGCCGAAATGGCGGTACCTCTGCGCAGGTGATCGACGGTATCGAGAAAGCGGTCAGAGACGGCATGGACGTCATCAACCTGTCGCTTGGCGCCGACAATGAGAAAAACGCGGATTCCCCTGACTCGATCGCCGTCAACTACGCGATGCGCGCCGGGGTGATCACCGTCATTGCCAATGGCAACGCGGCTTCCGACGAGCCTGGCAGATGGTACTACACCGCCGGTTCCCCGGCAGGAGCCAAGCTGCCGATCTCGGTCGCGGCCGTCAATTCCCCCAGCGTGCTGTACGATGCGTCTGCCAGCTCGTCGCTGGGTGATCACTATCAATTCCACGTATTCGCGTGGCAGATCAAACAAGAGAATTTCCGCGAGACCATCGGCACCGCTCCTCTCCCGGTCGTCTACGCCAACCTCGGCTCCCCGCAGGATTTCGCGAAAGTCGACGTGGACGGCAAAATCGCTCTCGTCTCGCGCGGTACGCTGCCATTCGTAGACAAGATCGCCAACGCCAAAAAGGCGGGGGCCGTAGCGGTCGTCATCTTTAATGGAAATGACGCAGACGGCGATGGACAAGCGGACCTGGATCTGCCTCCGGATGAGCGGGGCGGATACATCGATACCGTCCTGGGCGATCAGATGGACGCTATCCCTTCCTTTGACATGAAAGGAGCAGAGGGACGGGCCCTGGCACGCAAGCTGCTCGAATCACCCGGCAAGACCGTGACGCTCACCTTCTCGGGGGACTACCCTGCCACACAGGATCCGGGAGACCAGGTCGCCAGCTTCAGCTCGCGCGGTCCGGTGCTGGGTGACAATTACTCGATCAAGCCGGATGTTGGCGCACCGGGCGTCTCTGTGCTGTCAGCCTACCCGGCCTGGGCCAAGCTGATTGACAATGCCAGCTACGATAAAGCCTATGCCCGCAACAACGGCACCAGCATGGCCGCTCCGCACGTGGCCGGACTCGCCCTGCTGCTGAAAGAAGCCCGTCCGGAATGGACGCCGTTTGACGTGAAGGCCGCTCTGTCCAACACGGCGAAGACGCTGTACGAGGATGAGGACGTGCTGTACGACGTCTATTCCCAGGGAGCCGGCCGCGTCGACGGATTCGCCGCCATGAAGACGCCCGCTGTGCTGCAGACCGTGGAGAAGCTGACGATTCTGAACGAGAACTACGAACCGGAGACGATTGATTACTACGGCTCCAATTACAGCTTCGGCCTGCTCAAGCCGGGCAGCAAAGCCGTATCCCAGACGCTGCAGGTAAAAAATACGTCGGACAAGTCCGTCAAATACCGGGCGGAAGTAATCATGCACGATTCGGTGACAGGCGACCCTTACCGTCCGGGAGATACGCCTGATCCCGACAATCTCAAAGTGAGGCTTAGCGCCAAGACATTGACGGTATGGGGCGGAAAAACCAGAACCTTCAAGCTGACCGTGGAGCCGAAAAAGGATGCGGAGGAAGGCGTGTACGAAGGCGAGGTTGTCCTGCGCAGCACGAATTCCAAATATCCGGATCTCCACCTGCCATTCGTCGTCCATGTGGGAGACGAGCCTGAGGAAACGCACTTCGGCTTTGACAACATGACGCTCTCCAGCACGATCCTCTCTCCGGATGGGGATGGCGAAGACGACACGATCGAGGTAGAAGCGCTGCTGCAAGCGGAGGGCGTCAATGTGATTGAGCTGGAAGCGTGGGATTTGGATGACAAATACATCGGCACACTGGGGGTCCTGTTTAACAACTACCAGCCATTCGCGCCAGGTCCGATCACCTTTTCCAACATCGACGGCACTTATGTCAGCGGCTCTCTCGTACCGAAAAAACTGGAGCCGGGCGTCTACAAACTGCGTCTGGCCGGTCATGTGGTAGACCCCGAACTGCCCTTGGGCGAGCAGCTGATCGAAAGCTATGAGATCTGGAAATCGTTCAAAGTGGAAATGAATGACGAGGCTTACAAGCGGAGCGTGAAAAAACAGGCGAAACAACTCGAGGAGATCGCCGATGACTTCGCCGCCGAAGTGGTCAATACCGAGAAGATCGGCGAGGCCGTGCTGGAACTGCCGCAGGACACAGATGAAGTCTCCTACGCGGTCGCCAAAAGCTCGCACCCCGACCTGATCGGACATGACGGCGTACTGGTTTCCCTCCCGGAAAAGGGCGAAAAAACGGTCACCTTGTGGGTTGCCCTCACGTCCAAGAATAATGAGGATGAATCCAAACAAGTGAAAGTCAAAGTAAAGCTGAAGGCCTCCGAAGCCGAAGTCTGATCAGCCAAAACAAGGGCTGTCCCTGCCAAGCGAAACATTCGCCTGGCGGGACAGCCCTTTTTACGTGCCGCTGATTGCGACAGGTATTCATGCTTTCATGCTGACTATACGCGAAACCGCTCCAGCAATTTTTCCAGTTCCTCCGCCTGCCTGGCGAGAGAAGCTGCCGAAGCATGGACCTCTTCCATCGAGGCCAGCTGTTCTTCCGTGACGGAGGAAGCGTCCATGGTTCTGTCTCCACTTTGGTAGGCCTCCATCGCCTTCTGGCTCTCGGCTCTGTAGGCGAGAAAGCGTTCGTCCATTTTGGCCAGCTCGCTCTGCACATTGGCTGCGATATCTTTGCTTTCTTTTAATTGGGCGAGCAACTGCTCAAGGTTTTTGGCCTTTTCCTCCAAATATGGCATTGTTAATAACCTAATTGTAATCATGCTGTCAATGGGATTGATAACCAAAAACCACAGCCTCCTTCGGCTGTGGTTCTCCCCGCATCTTCTACAGCTTTTCGATCACTTTGTCCACGATCCCGTAGGCCCGCGCTTCCTCCGCGCCCATGAAGAAATCCCGGTCGGAGTCGCGCTCTATCTTCTCCACGGACTGGCCCGTATGTTTCGCCATGATCTCATACAGCTGGCGGCGCTGGCGCAAGATGCGCTCCGCCTGGATTTTGATGTCGCTGGCCTGCCCCTGGCTGCCGCCCCAGGGCTGATGGATCATGATTTCCGCATTGGGCAGTGCATAGCGCTTGCCGGCAGCGCCCGCGATGAGCAGAAAGGCCCCCATCGAAGCGGCCATGCCGATGCAGATGGTAGAGACATCGGGCTTGATGAACTGCATCGTGTCATAGATGGCCATCCCCGCTGTGATGGAGCCGCCCGGCGAATTGATGTAGAGGTGAATATCCTTTTCCGGGTCTTCTGCCGTCAAAAACAGCATCTGGGCGACCACCGCATTGGCCACCTGATCATCGATGGCACTGCCGAGGAAGATGATCCGATCCTTTAACAGCCTGGAATAAATATCGTAGGAGCGCTCTCCATAACTGGTCTGCTCTACGACTACCGGTATCAGATTCATGTGCTTGCCTCCCGTCCTCACTATATGGAATCCCATCCGAATTTTTGCATCCCTTCCGAATTAAGCGGCGTGCTTCACGCCCAGCATGGCCCGAGGTGCCGAAGCGGCCTTTGCCGTTTGCTCTCCCGCATCGAAGCCGGATGATACGATACTGATGACAGCAGGATTCTCCCGGGGCCCGACTGTCCATGTGGTCGCCGTCGCTTCCCGCTGAACGGCCGCATCTGCCTGCTTGCCGGGAAACGGGATGAGATTCCGCTCCCGATCCGCACTGTTCTCCTGCGCGCTTCTCTCCTGCGGTCCGTTCGGCTGTGTGCGATTCTCCCAGATCACGACCGCACGCTTTTGTAAATTCGGCGTCATTCTTCCTCTCCTCCTTGGGCAGGTTTGGGATAAACGGCTAAAACCACTTGATACGGCTCCTCTCCCGCGTCATCGGCCTGATATTTTTCCGCCAGCTGACGAACGAGCTCGACGTACTCCTGGACAAAAGCGCTGCGCTGTTCTCTGCTCCCCAATCGGATTTGGGTGTCCACTGTCGCACTGGGGATTTCCTCCTGCTGATCCGATTTTTCCAGCAGCACCAGCGCGTCCCGCTTGATCCGCTCGGCCGCCGTCACCAAATGGGACAGGGAGCCTTGGTCCTTGATGCGGTCGACCGCCTCCTTGGGCCAGTTGAGCGTCTCCGACAGGATGTACGTCCGTGCGATTGCCTGATACAACACCTCCACCAGATTGCGGACCTGGCGCGTTCCCACGCGGCGAACCAAACCGACCTTTTCCAGCGCCTTCAAATGGTAGTTGACCCGCTGCGGGATGTCGTTGATCGCCCGCGCCAGCTCGGCGGCGGACGCAGGTTCCGTCAATCGGCTGAGAATTTCCGCGCGGAGCGGATTGAGCAGTGCCATCGCCTGCTCGGGCGACTCGACCGTGTATGTTTCCAAGACCTGCTGCTCCACATAGAACACCTCATGAAATTTATTCTTCACGTAAAAACAGTTTATTACGTTACTCTCTCTTTGTCAAATGGTGGAAAGGTCCTTTCTGTAAATTTCGGCCATCAAAAAAGAAAAATCCGCTTCCCTGGCAATATCCGTGGCGGTACTGGCGGCGTAGCCTTTTTGCGAAAAGACCTGCAGAACCGCTGCGATCAGCTACGATTCTTGTAATTTCCAGTCGATAAATCGCGAAAAAGCGTTTACAATTGTGACATTTCTGTTTATAATCAAATCATAACTGCACACGCAAGATTTTAGGAGGAGCCTGTCACCAGTGGCTTTCTTTTGCCTTTTTTCGGTAAAGGAGCCAGCGGTAACAGGCTTTTTCGTTTGTCACTGTTTCCAAAACATATTGAAAAAGGTGGGGATACCGAATGCTAATCTTACAACTAGCCATTATCCTGCTCGCTTCCAAAATCGCCGGCGACATCAGCGCGAGACTGGGGCAGCCCTCCGTCCTCGGCAAACTGCTGGTCGGGATTATCCTGGGACCGTCTGTGCTGGGTGTCGTGACGGATAGTGACATCTTAAAAGAAATCAGCCAAATCGGTGTCATCCTGTTGATGTTCATCGCGGGTCTGGAGACGGATCTCGACGAATTCAAACGATCCGGGAAGGCTTCCTTTAATGTCGGACTCGCCGGGATCGCTGCTCCGCTCGCGCTGGGCTATATCGCCGGTATGGTCATCGGCTTGCCGGCGTTTGAATCTATCTTTTTGGGCCTGCTGCTCTCGGCTACCAGTGTCAGCATCTCTGTCCAGGCACTTAAAGAACTGGGCAAATTGAAGTCCCGCGAAGGCGCGACCATTCTCGGCGCAGCCGTCATCGACGACGTCGTGGTAATCTTGATTCTCGCCTTCGTGATGAGCTTCGCTGGCGGCGATGTCAATTTGGGCATGGTCGTCCTCAAAAAAGTGGTCTTTTTTGCCGTCATCCTGCTGCTCTCCTGGAAGGTCGTTCCTTGGGTCTTGCGGCGATTTGCTCCGCTGCAAGTAACGGAAACGGTTGTGACCGCAGCCTTGATCATCTGTTTCCTGTTCGCCTACCTGGCCGAATACACCGGTGTGGCGGCCATTATCGGCGCCTACATCGCCGGGATTGCCATCAGCCTGACCAAATTCAAGCAAGAAATTACGCATAAAGTCGAAACCCTTAGCTACAGTCTGTTTGTGCCTGTCTTCTTTACATCGATTGGGGTGTCGGCGCAATTCTCCGGCATTTTCGACCACTTCTGGCTGATTATCGGCCTGAGCGTTCTGGCGATTCTGACCAAATTCATCGGGGGCGGTCTCGGCGCCAAAGTCTCCGGTTTTGGCTGGAGAAGCTCCTGGGGGATCGGCTCAGCGATGATTTCCCGCGGCGAGGTAGCCTTGATCATCGCCTCCATTGGACTGGAAGCGAAGCTCCTGGCTCCCGACATGTTCGCCGTGCTGATCGTCGTCGTGCTGGTCACTACGATTGTGACACCGCCGATGATGAAGATCTTCTTCACCGAGAAAAAGGGCGGCGGCGATCAGGTCCCGCTGAGAAAAGAAGCGTAATGAAGAAACACCAAACCTCTCCTCCCGGCAGTACCGGGGGGAGAGGTTTTTGTTTGACAGCCCACCTCTTCGTCCACATCGGAAAACGTACGGGCAATCGGAACGGGCTTGCCAGTCCCGCCAGGATTTGGACGGCAAAAAATAATGCCCCCGGCCGCAAAGCTAACGGGGACACCCCATTTCCTATTTTTCTCTGCTAGTTTTGAGCCGGGATGGCCGCCTGTACCGCGGTTCCCACTCCTTGTGCATCTACGCTGACGCGGTATTGCCCTATATTATTCAGCTCCGCCTGATCGATCAAGGCGACTGGACGATTGTCCTTCCAGCTGATGGCACTGTACACGCGGCCGCTATCGGTCGGAATGGTGACGAGGATGTCTTTTACCCCGTCCTGATTGATATGTCGGATGCTCAGCTTCGGCAAAAAGCCTTCGTCCATCACCCCGACAGGGAAATGAGTCTGCTGCTTCCATTTTCCCTCGCGGACGACGATGCGCAAATTCTCCGCCGGGATGCCCAGTTGCTCCCCGGGCTTGTGCCCGATGAGCAGGATATTATCTTTCACGCCATCCCCCGTCACATCGGCATATTTCGTGTCGAGCACGAAGGATATGTCCTTGTCCATGCTGAAACCTTCGTTGATCCAGACGTCGGGAGAAGGCATGTCGTCAGGATCGCCCTGGGTGACGGCCAAATGCTGGAACTGGGCCTTTTGTTCATTTACCGTCCAAATGCTCGTCGCTTGGGCAATCAGGTCGTCGCCATCGATCCCCCACAGCCTCTGTCTCCCCACGTACCTGATCGATCCGTCGGGTGCTGCATAGGGAATGAGCTCCACCAGTGTCTCCGCATATCCGTTGATCTGCCTCTTCAGCTTCCCCTCTGCATCATAGATTCCCCTGCGCAGGTACTCCTCTTTGTTTGGTTCGAGATGGATCCAGGTTGTCTTTCTGGTCTTGTTGTCCGTCACCTTCGCCCGGAATCCATCCATGAATTGTATGCTGAACAATATCGTCTGCTCCGGCAAAATACGCTCTACGGTAGCCGGCTTTTGCATCGGCTGCTGTGCCGACACGGGGGTGATGCCTGCCCACGTACAGGCCGCCGTAATGACTGCTCCCCAAACTGCTGTCCGCATCGATCGACGCCATGCGTTCATGCACTTCTTCCTCCCTTGTCTCTACGCTTCCAGACTGTGGCTTTCGCTTGCAATCCCCACTCATTTCTCTTTTACATAAACGGTGATTCTCCGCGAATAGTTGCAAGATGCAGCCTGTACACTTTCAGAAATGGGCATTTGTTTTTTACCGGTTTGCAACAACTTCCCCGCACAGACAGGCTACAATAGAGGAGGAAGTTAGGATCCTCTCCCGATTTTGAGCACCAATAGAAAGGAACGAATCGACAGATGAAAAAAATCTGGCTGTCTCTCGCCGGCCTGTCTCTTTTGTGGACCGGCGGGTGCGGTTTAACGGATACGCCCACTGAATTGATGCGCGCTCCTGCAGCCGATGTCAATCAGCAGTCGATCAATCAAGCCGTCATGCAATTTCTCCCTCCCGGTTCACAGCTGACAGTGCCGCTGCAGCCGGAGGAGTCCAGCGCAGTCTCTCTGCATGACTTGACGGGCGACGGCTCCCCTGAGGTGATCGCTTTTTACAAGACGGAAAAAACAGACTACGAGATCGGCGTACTGGTCTTGTCGCAGAACGGAGGCAGCTGGAAAAAAACCGCCTCATTTACCGGCATCGGACGCGAGCTGGACTACGTGCAATATGTGGACATGACGGGAGACGGCATCGCCGAGATGTTGGTCGGCTGGGGCGGAGGAGACGGCCTGAACAAAGAGCTGTCCGTCTATTCGTTTCACGAAAACAACCCGCAGGAATTGCTGAAGCAGTCGTACTCCGTCATGGCTGTCGGCGATCTTGACGGCGATGAGCAGGAGGAGCTGGTACTCATCATCCACGACCACAGCAATTTGACCTCCAAAGCCGAGGTCTACGGGATCACGGAGGGGATGCTTGCCAAGCGGACAGAGATCGCCCTCGAAGGAAATGTAAACGGTTATGAAGCGGCCGTCATCGGCAAAGCCTCCGCCGAGAAAAAAGGGATTTTTATCGAAGCCGGTATGGGAGCCCATTCCGCGATGACAGAGCTGCTCATCTACGAAGACGGGCAGCTGCACCGCCCGCTGGTTGCGGCAGGCAAGGAAATCGATCTGACCTTCAAGCCGTATTCTCTTGGCAGCGAGGACATCAATGATGACGGGATCATCGAGATCGGCATCCACACCCAGCCGCCGGGAACCGATGAGCTGCCCATGGCGGAAGTCCCCTGGATCTCCTCTTATTACCAGTGGAGGGGCGGAACGGAGCTGTCTCACATCGAAGACCACTTCCAGAGCCAAACGCTCGGCTTCAATTTTCGCATTCCGGAAAAATGGAAGGACAAATATACCATCGAGCAAAATCCGGATCCGGGTTCCGCCGTGGTCCATATGATGTACTATGGACAAAACGGGGAAAACAAGGCGACCCTGCTCACCTTTCAAGCGATGCCGCAGGCGGAATGGGCCAAGATCGAAAAGTCTTTCGAAGGAAAACAGACTCCTTATTTGGTGCTGTCGGAACAAAACAAGCAGGTGCTGGTCGCCATCCAGCCGCAGAAGCCCGGTCATTTAGGCGGACAGGCCTTGCGCGAGTACAATGCCATGCTGCTCACCTCAGACGAGATCCGGCACTTGTTCCGCAAGTTAAAAAGGCCGATCTAGCTGCGACTGATCCCGAATAGGTAAGGAGACATACCACAATGAAGGTTCTGTTGTTGGAAGATGAAAAATCGATTCGCGATTTCGTCAGGATCAATCTCAAGCGGCAAGGCTGCGAGGTGGTCGAAGCCTCGACCGGGGAAGAAGCCCTGGAGATCGCAGAAGCGAGAAGCGGCATTGAAATTGCGATTCTGGACGTGATGCTTCCGGGGATCGACGGCTTTCAGGTCTGCCGCGAGCTTCGCAGCAAGTTCCCCCGCATGGGGATTATCATGCTGACGGCCAAAACCCAGGAGGCCGACAAGGTGATGGGCCTGGAATACGGCGCCGATGACTACGTGGTCAAGCCCTTTAGTCCGACTGAGCTGCTGGCCCGCGTAAAAGCCTTGCACCGCAGGCTGACGGCGCTCGACGCGGTCGCGGAGGAGCCGCAGGTCATCGACATTCCGCCGTTCCAACTGCTCCTCGATGAGCGCAAGCTGTTGAAGCAGAAGCAGGAAATCGATTTGACCCCCAAAGAATTTGCCATCCTGAAGCTGCTCGCCGAAAACGCCAACAAGGCGATCAGCCGGGATCATATCTTGACAGAGGTATGGGGCCAGTTTTATGTCGGCGATCTAAAGGTAGTCGACGTCAATATCCGCCGGATCCGTCAAAAAATCGAGGACGATCCGGCACATCCCGCCTACGTGGAAACCGTCTGGGGCTACGGCTACCTCTGGAGAAAGGAAACAGCCGATGAAGGGAATTAGAGCGCGGCTTGTGATCCATTTTGGGCTGATCCTGCTCTTGATCGTCCTGCTCCTGGAGGGGCTGTTTTACTGGGCGGTGCACACCTATTACTTCGGCACGGCCGCGGAAACCCTCGTGACCCGCTCCGTCACATTTACCAATTTCATCAACAAATACACAAGCGGGTACCGTCTCAAGGACAAGGCTCGCTACATTTTGGAGAACATATCCAAAGAGGAAAACGCCAAGATCGAAGTGCTTGATCTGAGCGGAAAAGTCATACTGAACTCATACGGATTTCAGACCGCGGAGGTAATCGACACGCCCGATGTGTCGGAAGCCCTGCAGAGCGGCTCGGGCCTGTATGTGGGCAAGTCTCCGCAGACGAAAGAGCGGGTCATGGCGGTCTCCCACCCTCTGACGTATCTGGGCGATCATGTGGGGGTCCTGCGCTACTCCGTGTCCGCGGAGCCTCTCGATGCGGCGGTTTATCGGATCGCCCTGTACGGAGCCGGAGTCGGAACCGTGGTCGTCGTCTTCGCGTTTTCGCTCAGTCTGATCATCGCCAATCGCATCGTCGGCCCGATTCAGGAATTGACCCGCGCCGCGACACAGATGGCCACGGGCAATTTCTCCGCGCGGGCCCGGAAGCGGTTCGATGATGAGGTCGGCACACTGGCCGAAACCTTTAACTACATGGCGGAAGAGATCAGCAAAAACGAGCAGATGAAAAACGACTTCATCTCCTCCGTTTCCCACGAATTGCGGACTCCGCTTACTTCGATCAAAGGCTGGGGAGAGACGCTGATCTCGGGCGGCCTGGAGGACAAAGAAGAGACGCTGCTGGGTCTGGAGGTCATCTCCAAGGAGACCGACCGGCTGATCGGACTGGTCGAAGAGCTGCTCGATTTCTCCAAGTTTCAGTCCGGCGAGGTAAAGCTGCTTACGGAAAGGCTGGATCTGCGCGATATTCTGGAGGACGTGCGGATTCAGTTTGCTGTGCGATCGCAGGAAAAGAACGTGACGCTGGATGTTCACCTCCCGGGCTCGCCCCTCCCCGTTTCGGTTGATCCCAACCGTATGAAGCAGATTTTTGTCAATTTGCTGGACAATGCCTTTAAATTCACACCCGGCGGCGGTACGATTGAGGTAGCCTTACAGACCGATCAGACGCATGTGCGCGTCTCTGTCCGCGACACCGGAGAGGGCATCTCGCCCGCAGACTTGCCCCATGTGACCGAGAAGTTTTACAAAGGCCAATCCAGACAGCCGGGAAGCGGTCTCGGATTATCCATTTGCAGGGAGCTGGTTCGCCTGCACGGCGGTCAGTTTGAAGTGGCGAGCACACGCGGCGAGGGAACCACGGTCACCGTCGTATTGCCTCTGGCAAAGAGTCTCGGCGGCATATAACGTCACCGGAAAAACGGCCGAAAAACAAGAAAAACGCCCAACCGGCGGGCGTTGGGCGTTCCTTTGACGGCAATTTAGAAGCTGTTTTCAATCACCAGCTCATCCAGACCGAATCGAGACGTCGGATAAGCCGGGACGCTCGCCTTCCCCATCGTGATGATCATCACGGGCAGGTAGCGGCTGGGAATCCGGAAGGCTTCGATCAGGGCCTCCCTGTCAAAGCCTCCCATCGGGCAAGTGTCGTAGCCTTTGGCTTTGGCGGCGAGCATCAGCTGCATCGCGGCCAGCGAAGCATTGCGGATCGCCTCGTCCCGGGCAAGCTGCGGATTGTTCTGGTAGGCCTGCTCGATCTGGGCGACCAGCGTGTCCCGCACTTGCTCGTTGATATAGCCTTTCTCGAGAGAGTCATTGTAGACGCGGAGCGCCGACTTATCCGCCTCCAGATCGCCCAGAATCACAATGGTCGCATAGGCGTCGACGACTTGCTGCTGTCCGTAGGCAATCGGCAGCAAACGCTCCTTTTGGGCGGGATCGGTCACGATGAGAAAGCGCCAGTGCTGCAGGTTCCAAGAGGATGGCGCCGTGGCCGCCAATCGCAGGATCTCATTTAATTTTCCACGAGGAATCTCCTCGCTGGAATCGTATTTGCGGACGCTGTGGCGCGCTTCCATCACTTGTTCCGTGCTCTGTTTGACGTCTGTTTGCAAGATTTCATCCTCCTTACTGTGATCAGAATCAAACATTCTTGCTTTACTATAGGTAAAAACGAGTTTAGCCGTCCAAAAGTTGCTCGATTTTTACGGGAGTCGAAAAAAATCATCGCTTACAGTGTTCGGTAATCAGAGGAATTTCATGCAAGGTCATCTATTCTTTTGGGGAGGTACGATATGCCGTTTTCCGAAAAAGTTGTGGTTGTCACCGGAGCGGGGCAAGGCATAGGATACGCCGTCGCTGCCATGTACGCATCTCGCGGGGCAAGAGTATGCATCGCAGAAAAGAATCCGGAGCTGGGCGAACGCGCTGCCGCCAAGATCACCCGAGCGGGCGGACGGGCGTTTTTTCAGCCAGTGGATGTGAGCATCCCCCAGCAGATTATCAAGCTGATGGAGGAATTAGCCGAGCGCTGGAGCCATCTGGACATTCTGATCAACAATGCGGGGGTCTCCAGGTGGAAATCGCCGTATGAACTCTCTGTCGAGGAGTGGGATGACGTGATGAATACCAATCTCCGCAGCGTCTTCCTCTGCTCCCGGGAAGCGGCTCTCTTGATGCGGCGAACCGGCGGCGGGGCCATCGTGAATCTCTCGTCCACGCGTGCCCACATGTCGGAGCCCCATTCCGAGGCGTATGCTGCGTCCAAGGGCGGCATCCTGGCGCTGACCCACGCCCTGGCCCTCTCCCTCGGCCCCGACCGGATCAGGGTAAATGCCATCTCCCCCGGATGGATCGAGACCGGCGATGAAGAAGCGCTCCGCCCGGAGGATCATGAGCAGCATCCGGCCGGACGCGTGGGCAGACCCGAAGATGTGGCCCGCGCCTGCCTCTTTTTGACCGAAGACGACAACGACTTTCTGACGGGGGCAGAGCTGGTATTGGATGGCGGCATGACGCGAAAAATGATTTATCATTTGTAAGAAAAAAGTATGGGAGCGAAAAAGGGGGAATCGAGATGATCATCGCCCGGTTTTTGTTGGAGCTCATCCGTGTGGTGCTAGTCATGTTTCTCGGTCTGATGATCCTGGGACAGATCGAAAATGTGGTCTACGCGTGGATCGGCGCAGTCCCCAATTGGTGGGCAGCGTTCGTTGCGAATTTCTTGCTGCTGCTGATCCTGTACAGAAACAAGCTGCAATTTTCGGGGTGGTTTCCCAGCAATACGGGGAGACCGCTCTCCAAAACCGCCACCCGTATTTTTCTGTCAACGGCCTTGGCGTTGCTGATATTCCCGCCTATGCTGGCAACTTTTTCACCCTAATGGAGACCGATTGCTTTGCAGAAAAAAGCCGCCCGGATCGCATTCCGAGTGGCTTTTTGTCTAGAGATAATGAGCATTTTCGGTCCGGGCTGCAGCGTGAGGACTTTCCTTACCAGGTCCGGAACGGCGGGGAGCCTGGCGGGTTGTGGGTCAGCTGTTCGGCAATCGGATAGCCGTAAGCCAGCACGATCAACAGAACCAGAACGCCGATCCACACCGGCCAGCGTTCGAGAATCGCAGGCGTATGCTGCTTCGTCTCCGTCTCCGCGATCGGGTATTCGGTGTTGCCTTTCGGAGCGAAGAACGTCAGATAGCCCAGAATCAGGATCAGCAGAATCGCGGCTACGAACAAAAGGCCGCCGCCAAATGCCATCACGCGCTGATAATCCAGCCATTCCACTGCGAGCGGGTGATCCGCATAGGTCGTATAGCTGGTGCGGCGCGGAGAACCTTGCAGGCCCAGGTAGTGCATCGCAAAGGACATCAGGAACATCCCCACCGACCAGAATACCGTCTGCACCATCCCCATCCGGTTGGCAGTGGCGGTCAGTGTACGGCCGGTCAATACCGGGATCAGCCAGAAGCTGACGCCGAAGAACGTCAAGGCTACTGCAGCGCCTACGGTAATGTGGAAATGGCCTGTGACCCAGATCGTATTGTGCACGACCGCATTCATCTGGTTGCTGGCGTTGATAATCCCGCCCGCACCTGCCGGGATAAAGAAGAGCATCCCGACAAACGGAGCGAAAAAGCGAACGTCGGACCACGGCAGCTTTTTGAACCAGCCGAACAGCCCCGTACCGCCTTTTTTCCGACCGGTCGTCTCGAAGGTAGCGAACATCGAGAAAGCGGTCATCAGCGACGGGATGACGACGATCAGCGTCAGGATGACGTGGATCATCTTCCAGCCGGGAGAAATGCCTGGCTCCATCAGCTGGTGGTGGAATCCGACCGGTATCGAGAACAGGAGCAGAGAGATAAAAGCGAGACGAGACAGCGAATCACTGAAGACGTGGCCGCCGATCACGCGCGGCAGGCAGACATACCAGGCGATATAAGCCGGCATCAGCCAGAAGTAGACGAGCGGATGGCCAAAGAACCAAAACAGCGTGCGGCTCAGCATGATGTTGATGCTGGACGTCCAGCCGAGCGACCAGGGAATGAGCTGGAACAGAACTTCGACCGCTACCGGCAGGGTCGCAATCATCCACAAGACAAAGGTGGTGACGGACATGAAGACAAACAGCGGAGACATTTTCCCGCGATTTTCCTGTCTCCACTTGCGGTAGCTGCTGAAGATCGCAAAACCGCCGAACCAGCTGCCCACGACGAGCAAAGCGGCACCGATGTAGAAGAGGGGTGAGGCTTTCAGCGGCGCATAAAAGGTGTACAGAACGGAGGCGTCATTCATCACAATGGTCACGACGGCCATCGCCGTGCCGATCGTCATCAGGACCCAGCCCGTCCAGCCGAAGCCGCGCGCCGCTAAGTGCAAGGAACCTCCCGTGGTTTTGGCGACGCCCGACAAGAGAAAGCCGATGATGAAATAGGTGGTAAAAATAAGTGCCATCAATACGCCGTGCGCGGTCAAAATCTGATAGTAGTTGGTCCAGCTGGGCAATTCAACGATCCCGCCCCGCACCATGCCTTGCAGCATCCCGGCCAGTGCAGCCAGCCCGAATGCGGCGTAGGCCACCCAGATATAGGCCAGACTCAGACGAGCCGTGGAACGGTCCACTTGAACCTGCTCTGTTGCTTTTTGATTGAACATATCGGATCACCTGCCTTTTTCCTTCACGATAATGGTGGTCGCCATGACCTGGTGGCCGGCGCCGCAGTATTCATTGCACAAGATCAGGTACTCGCCCGGCTCTTCAAACGTGTACGAAGCAGAGTTGATATGTCCGGGCATCACCATGAAGTTGACGTTGGTTCCCGGTATTTGAAACCCGTGGACGACATCCGGGCTGGTGACGTGGAAATTGACCGTCGCTCCTGCCGGCACTTCCATTTTGTTGGGTGCAAAACCAAAGGCAAACGCCGTCATGTAGGCATCGTACTCATTGTCACCGATCTTTTTCAGGCCAGGATTGTCAAACGGAGGAGTCGCGGTCACTTTGGTCGGATCGATCATTTCCATATTGCTCGGGGGAGCCATCCCCATCGCGAAGGCATTGACGCAAAGCAGCGCGATAAACAGCGCAAGGCCGCCAGCGCCCAGAATCAGCCAGATTTTTTCGTAACGGTGCAAATGCATCTTTTCCTCAACCTCCCTTTTCTCACCCGACTATGCACGTTCCAGGAATAGTCCAAACACGCCAAACCAGCTCAGGAGTATGACAGCGCCCACCAATAAGACAGCGATAAATGTCCCTTTCAGGTCTTGTGACTGCGGTTGCGGCTGCTTTGCCTCATCGATTTGACGCGTTGCCTCTGTTCTCGTCTCCACGATTCATTCCTCCTTCCCGTACCGTGACGAGCATGGTCCTTTTCACGACTTCATTCTACCTGTTGAAAACAGGCGGTGTAATTCAGGGAAAACCCCTAAAGTCCTCCGGCAATCTCCTGATCTTCGTCATTTTTTGACACATTTCGGACATAACCGCCGGTTCATGCTGGTACAAGGCCAGTATAGGGTCTGCCACCCCGACTCCGATGTGATGGCGATCACACTTCTGCCCGCTGCGCGCATACGTTCACAATTCCTCCCAAATTGCCCAGCGGCCAGAAAAAGGTACAGCCTCCTCATTTCTTTGAGGGACTGTACCTTTTTTGAGTTCAAAGGGACATTATCGTTTTCAGTGGTCTTGACACAGCTCCGTCATGCAAGCCGCCTATTCGAAATCAAGCCACCCTTTTTTGATGGCATACCGAACCAGTTCCGGCCGCGTGCGCAGATGGAGCTTTTCCATGATATGCGCTTTGTGAGACTCGACCGTTTTGACGGAGACGGTCAATTGCTCGGCGATTTCCTTATTGCTGAAGCCCTTTGCGATCAGGATCAGCACTTCCTTTTCCCGGTCGGTCAAAATCTCGTACTTCGCCTGTTCTTCGCCGTTTTTGACCATCTGCAAGAACTCCTCGATCAGCGACTTGGTGGCGGACGGATACAAATACGCCATCCCCTTGTGGACGGTGCGGATCGCCGCGATCAGATCCAGATCGGGTGCGCTCTTCAGGATATAGCCGGCCGCTCCCGCCTGGAGCACGCGAAACAGATACTCCTCGTCGTCGTGCATCGTCAGCACGAGTACCTGTATGTCCGGGGCCGCTTCTTTCAGACGGCCTGTGGCGGACAAACCGTTTTCCCCCGGGGGCATGCTCAGGTCCATCAGTACGACATCCGGCCGGATATCCAGCGCTTTGTCAAAGGCCTCCTTGCCGTCCGCGGCATAACCGACGACTTTCATATCCGGTTGAGCGTCGATCAGCATGCCCAGTCCCGTCCGGACCACAGCGTGATCGTCAGCGATCAAGACGCGTATGTCCATCTTTTGCTTCCTCCTTTGGCCGTGGTATGCGAACGATCACGGTAGTCCCTTCCCCGATTACGGAGCGAATATCGAAACTTCCCCCGAGCAGCTGGGCCCTCTCCTTCATCCCGAACAGCCCCAAGCCGGAGCCATTCCTCTCGGCTTGCTCGACGTCAAAACCAGTGCCATCGTCGACGACGGTCACCACCAATTCCTTTTCCCTTTCTTCAAACACGATGCCCAGCGCGCGGGCCTGTGCGTATTTGGCTGTATTGGTCATCGCCTCCTGGACGATGCGGTAAAGCGCTGTCTCCACCGCAGCCGAATGACGGCTCCATCCCCCGTGCACGTGGAGATCCACTGTCAGGCCAAAGCTTTTTTCCACCCGCTTGATCAGGGAACGCAGCGCAGGCAAAAGCCCCAGATCATCCAGTGCTGAGGGGCGCAGCTCCAATGCCATGCGCTTGGCTTCCTCCATGGCTTTGGCTGTCATCTGCTGGATGTCCGCCACGTGCTGCTTCATCGGTCCGCTCAGCTTGCCATGGCTTAGGACATTCAGACCGACCAGAATGCTGTAGAGGGCCTGCCCGATTCCGTCGTGAAGCTCCCGGGAGATGCGCTTTCGCTCCTCCTCCTGGGCCTGGATCACAAAATGGGTCAGCTTGTGCTGATACCTCTCTTTTTCCATCCGCTGCTGCATGGACATGTCACGGAGAATCATCACCTTTTTTCCGTCAGGCGCGTCCGGCAGGGTGGTCGAACTGGCCGCGACGGGATACTCGCGCCCGTCCTTTGTCTTCAGCCTCATCTCAAACGAGGGCAACTGCGCACGTTTGAAGAAACAGTCCACACACGACTTCTCTTCCTGGCATGTGGCCATGCCCACACAGACTTCACATAAATGCTTATTCCCGACCAACTCGTCTTCAGACCATCCGGACATCCGCTCCATCGCGGCGTTTACGGCCACGATGATGCCATTTCGATCGACGACCATTACGGCATCGCTGATATGGGCAAAAATCGATTGCAGCAGCGTATCGGTTCCTTCCGGCGTACCCTTTTCTTCCATCCAGGTGTTCATGGTGATCCTCCTTGCAGACAAACATCCTATCGTTATTGTAGGGGGTGAGCGGGGGAAAAGGAATCGGGGAATTCCCTTACATCCGGGGGAGGACTTCCCGTCACAGCGGGAATAAGCAGGGAACTGATCGTGTTGATTGCGGCTTTCGCCCTTTTTTTATACGATAAATACCAGGATTTGCATCAGTCCTACAGAACATGAATGATGCTCGCGGCCGTGGACATCGGCGATATCCTGCGGGAACAGGAGGAACGCCCGTGAAAGACCCCCAAAACATGACTATTCGCATCTTGCAGCCAGAGGACGCGGAACAGTACGTCGCTCTGCGGTTGGAAGCCTTGCAGCTGAATCCGGAGGCGTTTTTGACCACCTACGAAGAGATGATGCAGGATCAGAACATGCGGGAGACGTGGAAAGCACGCCTCTCCCCAAGCCCGGATGCCTTTACCATGGGCGCATTCTGGGACGGCTCCTTGGCCGGCGTCTGCACGCTGATCCGGGAGAGCCACCGCAAGCTGCGCCACAAGGCTTCAGTGGTAGCCGTCTATTTTACTCCTGCCCACAGAGGCAAGGGGGGAGCCAAACAACTGCTGTCACGCTTGATCGAGAAAGCCCGGGAGCTGGAGGGGCTGGAGCAGCTCTCGCTGACGGTCGCGAGCAACAATGAACCGGCGCGCCAGCTCTATCTGAGCCTCGGCTTTACTCGGTACGGCACGGAAAAAAATGCGCTGAAACACGAGGGTGTCTATCAGGACGAAGATTACATGGCGATGCGTTTATTTCCGTAGACGAAAAAGCACCCCCTCTCCCGGGAAACGTCTCGCACGCTTTCGCCGGACGTATCCGGTGTCGTCGTCCTCGATGTGGAGCCACCCCTTCACAGGCAGATCGGCTTGGCTGTAAAATCCCACTCAGAAGGCCCCACCGGACTGCAAGCCTGGATACAGGAGGCGCAGCGCTTACTCAGCCAATTTTAACAGCGAAAAGGGACGTCCCTCCTGCAAGGAACGTCCCGATCCATAGTGATTCCCACTCTTATTTGGCGGGTGCATCCTCCGCCAATGTTTCCGCACCTTCCACCACGATTTTTTCCGCGACCCCCTGCGGGACCGCACTGCGGGTCAGTCTGGGGCTGTAGTAGACAAAGACTTTCATCTCCGGCTTCAGTTCAGCCGCAGTGAGCTCCCGGTTTCCCTCGGTGCTGACAATTCTGGTCTTATCGGTCACCAACAGCTGAATCCGTTCAAAGGAATTCTCCGTCAAGCGCTCACCTTGTACCGTGATGCGGACTGCGCCTTCGTCCTCCGGCTCGACCTTCTCCAGATTTCCATACGTGCCCAGCACGTCCGCTGTTTCCAGTTTGCTTTTGATCACGATCTCTCTGGCCGAAGTCTGCGGCGGCTGGCTCAACGCCATGATGCTGTCATGCACCACATCGATGTCCATCCCCAGTTCCAGATCGACTGTGGTCCCCGGCTTGCCGTCGGCCGTCACGATTTTTGTTTCCTCCGTCACATGCAGCAGGATTCCGCGTTGATAACCGTTGAGCAGAATCCTCATTTTGCCGTTGTCTTTCTGTATGCGGGTGATCGACCCCGACTTTTGCACTGTCTCCCGCTCAGCTTCCGCTTGGCTTGCAATCCGGAGCGTATCGCCTGAGATCTGTACCGGTGCCCGCAGAATTTGTTCGACAAAAGCGACCGGCACCCAGGTCCTGTCGTCAAACAGCTGCGGAGCAGCTCCCAGGGATTTGTACATCCGCTGGTAGGGATAGCGGTCTTCTCCCGGCTTGGCGTAGCTCCACAGCGCCCCCTTCTTTACCTCCGCCGCTTTGATTTGGGGGTTCCAGCTCACTTCAAAGCCCAGCGATTCAGCCACCTGGCGAAGCGGCACCAGGTACGTCTGTTGCTGTTGATCGCGAATGGCTGGTTGCTCCAGCTTTTTATCGTTCACCAAAAGAGACAGCTCTCCTGTGGGCTCTGCCGCTGTGAGACTGGCTCCGTTTACGGTGAGGAGGGTTGCTGCCAATATAGTCATGGATACGCTTTTGATCGTTTTCATGCTGTCGTCTCATCCTTTCTTTCCCTGTTTAGGTTGCCCTGGAAAAAGAGACGACAACCGATGCGCAAACGTTTCGCCAAAATGGTAGGCAGCAGATTCTCCTAAGGATTTGCTGGCGGCTCCGGCTGCGGATAAGGGACATCCGGCTTGCCGGCAGGGTTGTCGTAGAGATAGTCCGGCACCTTGCCGACGATAATCGCCTCGGTAATGGGAATCATGGTCGTCACGGTCTTTTGTTCGGTCGCAAAAGGGATGATGATGCGCAGATTCACCTCCACGTAGATATAAACCGTCACCAGCACCATGTTGATGCCAGCCTGCTCCAGCCTTGTCTCCAGACGGGTTTTCACCGAACCGACCGGTACCAGGGAGACGGGAATTTTGGGACCGTAATGCTCCAGGAAGACGCTTTTGGTGGCCAATCCGAGCGGGACGCTGATTTCCACATGGTCTTCCTCAAACTCCTTCATCCGGTTTTGGATCCGGCTCGTGGTCTCCCCTACAATCCGCGAGTACTGCTCGAAATGAAAATTGACCGCCATGATATTCCCCTGATTGTCCTTCTCCATGACGATGATCTCGTGAAAATCCACTCCCTGCTGGGTCAAGCGCTTGGTAACCGCGTCGGTAATCGCCAGCTTCGCCACCTGATCAGCTTTCTGGGCTGCGATCAGCATGAGTGTCGGTTCGATTTGTTTTTCGACGAAAATAAACAGAGCGACAGAGGTGAGCACGATGACAGCCAGCGTCAGCACCAAGCGTCTGACAAGCCGTCGCCAGCCTCCTTTTCGGTAACGCAGCACGATTTCGCTCTCCCCCGTTATTGTGACGTGGACTTCCCTGCGGGTTCAGGAGCGAACCGTACGGGCAGTCGACCTGGCCGCTGCCCCGAAATGGCGTCGGCGCAGCACGCCTCCCATGCCTGCCACAAAGGTAGGAATGCCGGCAGCCACGAGAATCAATGCCCAGTCTCTCATGTACAGATCGGTTGTCTTAAAGATCGGCTGCAGGGCCTCCAGGTAGACGACGCCCAGTACCAGTACGATCGAAGAGATGACCGCCCACACCAGGTACTTGTTTTCAAAGATATTGCGATGAAAGACGCTGTGCTGGCTGCGGCAGTCAAAGACGTGAATCAGCTGCGCCATGACCAAAGTGACAAAGGCCACGGTCTGTGCATGCACCAGATCGGACGGATTCTCCCGCCAGGTCAGCCAGAAGGCCAGCAAGGTCATCGTGCCGATCAAAAACCCACGGCTGATAATCTTCCACCCCAGTCCGCGGGCGAAGATGTTCTCGTTCTTGTCGCGCGGCTTCTGGTACATCGTATCCGCTTCGGGCGGATCGATGCCCAGTGCCATGGCCGGCAGACCGTCTGTCACCAGATTGACCCAGAGAATCTGGATCGGCACGAGCGGCAGAGGCATCCCCAGAATCATCGCAAAGAACATCACCAGGATTTCTCCGACATTGGATGCGAGCAGGTAGCGGATGAACTTGCGGATGTTATCGTAGATGTTGCGCCCTTCCTCGACGGCGGCGACGATCGTGGCGAAATTGTCGTCGCGCAGGACGAGGTCGGCGGCTTCCTTCGTCACATCGGTGCCGGTAATCCCCATGGCAATCCCGATATCGGCTGTCTTGATGGCCGGGGCATCATTGACCCCGTCTCCGGTCATCGCGACGACGTGTCCATTGCTTCTTAAAGCCTTCACGATGCGCAGCTTGTGCTCCGGCGAGACCCGGGCGTAGACGGCGACCCGCTCGGCACGCTCGGCCAGCTCCTCATCGGTGAGGCGGTCCAGCTCCCGCCCCTCCATGATCTCGGCGTACCCGCGCAACAGCCCGATCTGACGGGCGATCGCCTCGGCGGTGATCCGGTGGTCGCCGGTGATCATGACCGTCTTGATTCCCGCCTGATGGCAAAGATTGATCGCCTCCCGCACTTCTTCGCGCGGCGGATCGATCATCCCGGCCAGACCGACGAAAATCAGGTCGCTCTCCTTCAGTTCCGCCGACTGGCCGCTGCGATAGCCTTGCAGCGGCTTATAGGCGAAGCCGAGCACGCGGAGCGCCTGCGACGCCATTTTTTCCGTCTGGTCCAATATCCGGTGACGCATCGTGGCAGACAGCGGCTGCACCTGTCCGTTCCACATGATGTGGCTGCAGCGGGAGAGAAGCGACTCGGCCGCTCCTTTGGTCAGGAGCTGATAGCTGCCGTCCCCCATTTGTTCCACGACGGACATCATCTTGCGCTCGGAATCAAAGGGCAGCTCTTCTACCCGCACGCCCTGCTTGCTGCCTTTTCCGCGTTCGGCCTCAAAACCCAGCCCCTTGGCGGCCAGGACCTTCAAGGCCCCTTCTGTCGGATCGCCAATGACCTGCCATCTTTTCACCGTTTTGCCCATGCCGAGCAAGCGGCGGGCCTTTTCCTCCTCATAGGTCAGTTGGGCGTTATTGCAGCTTTGGGCGATGTGGAGCAGCTTTGCCATCACCTGATCGCGGTCGGGGGCAATTTGCTTGCCCTGCAGGGTAAAGGCGCCAAGCGGCTCATAACCACTGCCCCCTACCTCGTACATGCTGTCCCCATGCCAAATATGCGTCACCGTCATCTTGTTCTGGGTCAGGGTCCCCGTCTTGTCGGAACAAATCACGGACGCGCAGCCCAGCGTTTCCACAGAAGGCAGCTTGCGGACGATGGCATTTCGCTTGATCATCCGCTGTACGCCGAGTGCCAGCGCCACAGTCACGATCGCGGGCAAGCCTTCGGGAATGGCTGCGACAGCCAAGCTGACGCCGGCGAGGAACATGGTAAACAGGTCGTGGCCGTGCCACACCCCGGCACCGATGACCACGGCCGTCAGGAGGACGGCCACCACGACGAGGATTTTGCCCATCTGCTCCAGGCGAATCTGCAGCGGCGTCTGAGCGATTTCCGCCTCATTCATCAGGTGGGCGATCTTGCCGATCTCGGTGGCCATCCCGGTGGAGACGACCAGTCCTTGGCCCGTCCCTCCGGTGACCATCGTCCCCATAAAGGCCAGGTTCTTCTGATCGCCCAGCGGAACGGCGTCCGCAGAGGAAACATCGAGCGGCTTGGCCGTTTTCGCGACAGGCACAGACTCCCCGGTCAAGGCCGACTCCTCAATCTCCAGCCGGTTGGCGGCAAACAGCCGCAGGTCTGCCGGGACGCGATCGCCGGCTTCCAGCACGACCAGGTCCCCCGGCACCAGACGAGAGGCCGGAATCATGAACAGCTGGCCGCCCCGGATCACCCGCGCCATCGGAGATGCCAGATCCTTCAAGGCTTGCAAAGAGCGCTCAGCCCTCGCCTCCTGGATAAAGCCCAGCACGCCGTTAATGAAAATAATGGCAATAATGGTGATGGCATCGAGATACTCACCGAGAAAGTACGAAATCAGGGTAGCGACGAACAGAATCAGGACCATAAAATCTTTGAACTGGTCCAGCAGGACTGCATACAGCGGCTTTCGCTTGCTCGCCGCCAATTGGTTGGCGCCGCTCTTGGACAGCCTGCGCTCAGCCTCATCCTGCGACAATCCTTGGTTCATGTCGCTTTTCAGCGCTCTCGTCACCTCAGATGCCGCAAGCGAATACCATTTTTGACTGGGCCTCGTCTCCATCTGTATCCCTCCATCACGTTCACACTTCATCTCATATCTATGCAGACGAGCCTCAAAATAACCCACCTGTCCCGCCGATGTTAAAAAAGTAGCCGCGGGGAGAAGAAGCATATTTCCCTGCTCTGCTCCGGTCTTCGCCCTGCACGGATGATAGACTGTCCGCTCCGCAGCGGCTGGCGGGGGTGCGCAAAAGCAGTGTCGCTCTGAGGTCATCCCAGAGGTTGCGCCCCTGTTTCCCGCCATCCACTGCTCCGCTGGGCAGGGCTGCGCGAGTCGCGCAGCAGGGAAACACGCTTCTTCTCACCCAAGCCCTGAATCCAACATCCATGAAAAAGGGAAAGCCTTCGGTCTACCCAAAAAACCCGTCCTTCGCATGGAAGGGACGGGCTTCGCAATTCCTCTACGTGATAAATTTCACCAATCCGATACAGATGAGCAATAGCGGCGGAAACCAGGTCACGCGTGACAGCCATTTGTATCTTCCTGCCTGTCGTCCCAGGGAAATGCCCAATAACAGCAGGCCTCCGCTCATCAAAGCGATACAGGCCGCTACCGATAAGGGTGGGTAGCCTAAAAACGTCAAGCTGATCCCGGCGCCAAAGGCATCCAGCGAGAGGGCCAGCCCCAGCATGACCGCTTCCCAGCCCATGATGTGGCCGGATTTGTCTGTATCCGCATGCGAAGGGTCCTTGAGAATCTGAATGATTAGTCCAAATATGCGAAATTGGGAGACAACCGCCGGACCATCCTGATCCGCCGTTTCCGTCTCTTCCCGCTGATTCTCGTCCGACCGGTCGGAGATCAGACGCCACAGCGTAATCAAGCCCATCCCGATCAGCACGGCTGCCCCGATTTGTTTGCCCCACTCCGGCGTCAGCCAATCGACCAACGTCGAACCGGCCCACATGACCCCATATACCACGGCAAAGGAACATCCAGCGACGACAGCGAGAGATGCCAGAGGAATCCGCATGTTCCTGAGACCGTATGTCAATCCGACTGTGACGCTATCCATGCTGATCGCCAGGGACACTAGAAGAAGCGAGAGCCATCCGCTCATCGATGCGATCACCTCTTTTTCCCGTTGCCCTTTAGAATACGCTCCGGGCTTGGCCGTTGTGCCCGTTTGGGAATGGGGCTGCGGTAGATACGGGGACATCGTATCAAGACCGAAGTGCTATGACATGGTCTTCCATTTTTGTTATTCTAGAAAATACCAGCCATCCATCAGGGAATGCAGTAGCGGGGGTACGACACAGGCTGGGGAAAAGGAGGCTGTATGAAACAAATACGGAGAAGTGTTGTTTATATGGCTCTCGTCGCCTCTGCCCTGTTTGTGCATTTCCTGGCACTGGCAGATACCAAGCAAAACGGGGACAAAAACCAGCCTGTTGACTACCGTATCGTGGAGAACGCCCTACAAGGCATGAGCCTGGAGGAAAAAGTCGGGCAGATGATGATGCCTGATTTCCGCAAATGGAAGGACAAAGACGTCACGGAAATGCTGCCGGAGATCGAGCAGTTGGTCAAGCGGCACCACATCGGCGGCGTGATTTTATTCCGTGAAAACACCGTAACGACCGAGCAGACTGTCAAGCTGACCCACGCGTATCAGGATGCTGCTGAAAAATATGGGCTGTTCATCGCCATCGATCAGGAGGGGGGGAGCGTCACCCGCCTGCAGAGCGGTACCGCGATGCCCGGCAATATGGCCCTGGGGGCTGCCCGCTCCGCCGAACTGGCGGAACAGGTGGGCCGGGTGATCGGCAGCGAGCTCGCCGCACTTGGCTTCAATATGAATTTCGCCCCGGTCCTGGATGTGAACAACAACCCGGACAACCCGGTCATCGGGGTGCGTTCCTTCGGCGAAAACCCACAGCTGGTGGCGGACCTGGGTATCGCCTATCTGAACGGATTGCAAAGAAGCAATATCGTTGCCACAGCCAAGCATTTTCCGGGTCACGGCGACACGGACGTCGATTCCCACTTGGGACTGCCGGAGGTAGCGCATGACAAGACCCGCTTGCACCAGGTAGAGCTGCACCCGTTTAAACAAGCGATTAACTCCGGCGTGGATGCCTTGATGACGGCCCACGTCACTTTTCCAGAGGTAGACGACACGAGGGTCATCTCCCGAAAAGACGGCAAACCGATCGCGCTTCCGGCCACACTCTCTCCCAAAGTCATAACCGGGCTCATCCGCGGCGAATTGGGCTTCGAGGGTGTTGTGACCACGGATGCCATGAACATGCTGGCGATTGCGGACCATTTTGGCCCTGTTGACGCCGCTGTTCGGGCGATTCAGGCGGGAGTGGACGTGATCCTGATGCCGATGGATCTGGCGGACGTGACAGACGGCGTGCTGAAAGCGGTCCAGACCGGTCATATCACAGAAGAACGGATCAATCAATCTGTGCGGCGAATCATCGCTCTAAAAGTAAAACGAGGGATTGTGAAAGCAGAAGAGCCGGCAGAGGTACAAACCTTGATCCATCACGCCGGGCAGATTGTAGGCTCCCTAGCTCATCGGCAGGTGGAGGCCAAGGCTGCTGCCCGTTCTGTTACCTTGGTGAAAAACAAGAACGGCATCCTGCCTCTCTCCCTCGCGGATCGGAAAAAGATCATCGTCATCGCCACATCTTACACAGAGGAACTGGCCCAGGCCATTTTAGCCCATCACGCCGATACCGTCACACTGAAGCTGACAGAACCTGGCCTCTCGTCTGAGCAGTGGTCGCAGCTGGACGAAGCCGACATCATCATCATGGGCTCGTATTCGTCCAACAGACAGACCCGTTTATCGACGACCCGGACGATGCGGATGTACAACGAGATCATCCGCAAATACGACAAGCCCGTGATCGCCGTCGCCATCCGCAATCCCTATGACATCATGGGTTATCCGGAGGCGGATGCCTACCTGGCGCAGTACGGCTTCGGGGCGGCCAGCTTTGCGGCGACCGCGGCTATCCTGTTTGGCAAGGCCGCTCCGGTCGGCAAATTGCCAGTGACGATCCCCGCTGAAAAAGGAGGCACCTTGTATCCGTACGGGACGGGGCTTTACTACTCCCCGTGACAGAAAAAGAGCCGCTGTCTGTCAATACAGTGGCTCTTGCTTCCGAAAGGATGATTCGATGCTGTTTTTATCGGTTTTCTCGGAGCCATGTTTATCTTGATGTTTTTATCGACCATCCACACCATCGTCCACAAACCTACCCGCTACCTCCCTCCCACAATTGTCACGGCTTTGCTCGGGGCTTGCTGGGTCTGTTTGATCATCATCGGACTAAAGAATTAAGTAATGAGGTATTGGATATGACAAAGATGCAGAATCATCGAAAAATAGTTGTGATCACGGGAGTGAGCAAAGGGCTGGGACTGCCATGGTCGATGAAGTCGCTAACCTGTCCCAAGCCTGAGCGGGTGTAAACAGCCTCCTTCTGACAGCGATGGTCCGTATGCGGACCCGCCCAGAAGAAGATAACGGATGAAATGAAAAGCCGTGTGCCGGGTGGTTTTTTCCTCACCCGATACACGGCTTTTGTCTTAGTTAGACGCTGTTACACCACGTCATAGCCTTGTTCTTCAATCGCTTCCTTGATCGCGGCTTCCGTCACGCTGCTCTCGTCAAAGGAGACCTCTACCGTTTTTGCCGCCAGATCCACTTTTCCTGCAGCCCCGATCTCTTTCAGGGCTTTCTCGATCGAGTTCACGCAGTGATTGCAAGACATGCCTTCTACTTTCAGTGTTACGTTTTTCATTCTACTCTCTCCTTTTTTCTTCTCATATTTTTTGAGTAAAACGGCTGCTTACAGCTTGACGCGCTGGAGGCGCAAGGCGTTCAGGACTACCGATACAGAGCTGAAGGCCATGGCCGCTCCGGCCAGCCACGGTGCGAGGAAACCAAGCGCCGCAAAGGGGATGCCCAGCGTGTTGTAGGCAAAGGCCCAAAACAGGTTTTGCTTGATGTTGCGGATAGTTTTGTGGCTCATCAGGATGGCATCGGCAACACTGTTCAGATCGCCGCGCATCAGCGTGATGTCAGCCGCTTCCATCGCCACATCTGTCCCGGTGCCGATGGCCATGCCGATATCGGCTGTCGCCAGGGCGGGAGCGTCGTTGATGCCATCGCCCACCATCGCTACCCGGCGGCCTTGCTGCTGCAGTTTTTTCACCTCGTCGGCTTTTCCTTCGGGCAGTACTTCGGCAATCACCTGATCGATTCCCGCCAGGCGGGCAATCGCTTCGGCCGTCTGCCGGTTGTCCCCGGTCATCATGATGACAGTCAGGCCCATCTCCTTCATCCGTTTGACGGCTTCGCGGGAGGTCGGCTTGATCGTGTCAGCCACGGCCACCATCCCTGCCAGACGGCCATCAATTGCAGCCAGCATCGCTGTTTTGCCGTCTTTCTCCAAAGCGGACATGACCTCTTCGGCTTCGGCATACGAGATCTGCTTCTCCGCCAGCAGGCGGCGTGTGCCGACCAGCACCTCTCTGCCTTTCACGACTGCACGGATACCGAATCCGGGGATCGCTTCAAAGGAGTCCGTGGTTCCGGGTGCTACTCCTTTTTCGGCAATGCCTTTGACGATGGCTTGCGCCAGCGGATGCTCCGAATTCTTCTCAGCGGCACCGACCAGCGCCAAGAGTTCGCTCTCTTCCATGCCGTAGCTGAAGACATCGGTCAGCTCAGGCTCCCCTTTGGTCACGGTGCCTGTTTTGTCCAGAACCACGGTGTCCAATCGATGAGCTGTCTCCAGATGCTCTCCGCCTTTAAACAGGATACCCAGCTCAGCCGCTCGGCCAGAGCCCGCCATGATCGAGGTAGGCGTCGCAAGTCCGAGGGCGCACGGGCAGGCGATGACCAGGACGGCGATTGCCTTTTCCAGCGCCGATGCGAAGTCGCCCGGAGATACGAACCAGTACCAGATGACAAAGGTAAGAACCGCGATGCCGACGACAATCGGTACGAATACGCCGGAGATGCTGTCAGCCAGACGCTGAATCGGGGCTTTGGAGCCTTGGGCCTCCTCGACGACGCGGATGATTTGGGCCAGCGCTGTCTCTTTGCCGACCTTCGTCGCTTTGATCTGGAGGAAGCCGTTTTTGTTGAGCGTCGCTCCGATTACGGTATCGCCTGCTGCCTTGTCTACCGGGATGCTTTCCCCTGTCAGCATCGATTCATCGACAGCCGACTGCCCCTCCACCACGATGCCATCGACCGGCACCTTTTCACCCGGCTTGACGTAGACGATATCTCCCAACCGCACCTCTTCCACAGGGATGGTCAGCTCCTGACCGTCCCGCACGACGACAGCTGTCTTGGCCTGCAGGCCCATCAGCTTGCGGATCGCTTCCGAGGAGCGGCCCTTGGCCTTCGCTTCGAACAATTTGCCCAAGAGGATCAAAGTGATCAATACCGCACTGGTCTCGAAGTACAGCTCCACCATATGGGCTTGCGAACCAATGGATTGTATGGAAATGTAGAGACTGTAGAAGTAGGCGGCCGATGTCCCCAGCGCCACCAGCACATCCATATTGGCGCTTCCGTTTCGCAGCGCCTTGTAAGCCCCGACGTAGAACTGCCTGCCGACCACGAATTGGACCGGAGTAGCCAGAGCCAGCTGCACCCACGGATTCATCAGCATATCCGGCAGCCAGATAAACGAGGTAAAGGAGAAGTGGCTGACCATCGCCCAGAGAAGCGGCAGGGACAGAATCAGGGAAAAGAGAAACTTAACCGTCTGCCGTTCAATTTCCTGTGCCCGCCGATCCGCTGTCTCCGACTCGCTGCTCTCATCCTTGCGTGTCGCCTGATACCCCAGCTTTTCCACTTGGCGGATCAGGTCGGCCACACTCGTCTGGCTGGCATCGTATTCGACGGAGGCGGTTTCCAGAGCGAGGTTCACGTGAGCCTGAGATACCCCCTCCACCTTTCGCAGCCCTTTTTCGATCCGGGTCGCACAGGCTGCACAGGTCATCCCGGAGATGTCCAGCTCTACCTTTTCGGTGATGACACCGTAGCCCAGGTTTTCAATTTTCTGATGGATATCCTGCAGAGTGGTTTTCTCCGCGTCGTAGACGATCGTGGATTTCTCCAGCGCCAGATTCACGGTGGCCGACTCTACGCCTTCGAGCTTGTTTAACCCTTTTTCAATCCGCAGGGCACATGCTGCGCAGGTCATTCCGGATATGGCGACTGTGGCTTCTTTTTTGTTGCCGCTCATCTCTAATTCCTCCGAATCGCATACCTATATGGGGTATATTTCTGTGTTAGCTTTCCCTCATATGGATTTTTTACTCTAAGAGGATTATACGATACCCCCATACGGTATTTCAAGCCCCTTTTGCAAAAAAAATTCCCCTTTTTCCTTTTGTCAGGAAGGGGAGAAGGACAAGGCACCTGTCCGCACACGATTGCCCCCGGCTGTTTGACGGCCTCTTTTGCGTCTTTGGCCGCTTCCTGCAAGCAGAAGTCTCCCCTTTGATGCCCGTAGGTGTCGTTGAACGCTTTAAATTCGTCGAGATCAAACATAATCAACGAGATCCTGGCGAATGGTCTCGTCAAAACAGCGTCTGTTGGCTACGCCCGTCAGTCCGTCCATATTGGACAAATCCTGCAGCAGACGATTGGCCGATTTCATTTGTTCCTCCGCTTCTTTGCGCATGGTGATATCGCGGTAGTGGACCAACAGGGCCGTCGTTTCCCGGTAAGTTCAACGAGCAAGCGGTTGGTCCGGCGAATGTACATCATGCCGTAATACGCGAAGAGGCCTCCGATCATCGACACTGTCCATTGGGTGAGATACAGCTTGGGCAGCACGGTTTTATCCGGGATATTTACGTATAGGGAAAGGGTGACGATCAGCATCCCTACTATATGTAACGCAAAAAGCTGCTTTCAGGAACGGAGGGGCAAATACGACAAAAGGCCGCAGCCTACCCCGATGAAAGCTGAGAAGGCTCATTTGATTTGAATAGTCGTTCCGTTTTTTCCGTACAATCCTGCCATACTCCTATCCAGATTAATTTTTCTTTCTTGCAGTACAACATAGAATTCATCCGCCGGTTATGTTATATTTTCAGAAGATTCCAAATTCATTATTGGTTGCGCCACACTTTATCCGACTATCTTGAAAGGGAGGCTTCACACGATGGGTGAAACTTCGAAAACCAGTATTTGGCAGTCCTACCGCTACCCTATTATGCTCTTGATCTGCATCGCACTGGGGGCCATCCTCGGTATGGCGATGGGGAAGGATGCGGCAGCCCTCAAACCTTTTGGAGACATCTTTATCAACATGATGTTCACCATTGTCGTGCCGCTCGTCTTCGTCAACATCAGCAGCGCCGTGGCCAACATCGTCGACCTGAAGCGCTTGGGAAAAATCCTCGGCGTCATGCTCGCCGTCTTCATCGTCACCGGCATCATCTCCGCCAGCCTCATGCTTGCAGCCGTCTCGATCTTCCCACCGGCCGAAGGCATGCAGGTCGAGTTGAAGGCGCCTGAGGAAATCAACCAGCTGAATACAGCCGACCAGTTTGTCCAAGCCTTTACGGTCTCCAATTTCAGCGATTTGCTTTCTCGAAAAAATATGCTGGCTCTAATCGTCTTCTCCATTTTATTCGGCTTATCCGTCAGCTTGGCCGGTGAAAAAGGCAGAAAAGTTGCGGACGGACTTGCCGTCCTGTCCGAAGTGATGATTAAAATGATCAAAATTTTGATGTACTACGCGCCGATCGGGCTGGGCGCTTATTTTGCCAATCTGGTCGGGGTGTTCGGCCCGGATCTGCTGGGCTCCTACGCGAGAGCGATGGCGGTATACTATCCGGTATCCTTTCTCTACTTCTTTATCGCCTTTACGGTCTACGCCTATCTGGCGGCTGGCAGGACGGGGCCGCGCATCTTCTGGAAAAACGCCGTCTCTCCTGCCGTGACCTCGTTTGCCACCGGAAGCAGCGTCGCCACGATCCCGGTAAACCTGGCGGCCACGGAAAAAATCGGCGTGCCGAAGGACATCCGTGAAATTGTGGTGCCGTTTGGTGCGACGGCCCATATGGATGGCTCCTGTTTGAGCGCCATCTTGAAAATCTCCTTTATCTTCGGTCTTTTTAACATGCCGTTTCACGGGCTGGACACGTACCTGACTGCCATTATGATCGCCGTGCTGAGCGGCGTGGTCATGTCTGGCGTTCCCGGCGGCGGCTTTATCGGCGAGATGCTGATCGTCACGATGTACGGCTTCCCGCCCGAGGCCCTGCCGATTATCGCGATGCTGGGCACGCTCGTCGATCCGCCCGCCACCATGGTAAACGCCTCCGGAGACACCGTCGCCAGCATGATGGTCGCGCGGATTGTCGACGGAAAAGAATGGATGAAGAAGAAGATCATGCACAGCCGCGAGGAGGCTGTCTAATCGGGCAGGAGAATCATCATGACGAGAAAGAGGATACCTTTTGCCAAAATGAACGGCTGCGGAAACGACTTCATCGTAGTCGACAACCGCGATCATCTCATGGACGGCTTTGACCTGTCCGCGTTCGTGAAAAACGTATGCGCGCGCGGAACCTCTGTCGGCGCGGATGGATTTATGATGCTGGAGCCTTCCGAGATCGCGGACTTTACGATGAGATATTTCAATGCGGACGGCAGCGAGGGCGAGATGTGCGGGAACGGGGCCAGATGCCTGTCCCGCTTCGCCCACCTGGTCGGGGCGGCCGGGGAGACGATGTCGTTCGAGACCTTGGCGGGGATCTACCATGCCGAGATTCTGAGCGGCTCGCAGACGGTACGGGTAAAATTCCCCGACGTCTCCCTGAGCGAGCTGCAATTCCATCAGCCCTATGCCGCAGATGGCCCGGCGGCGCAGTACCACTACGGCTTCGTCGGGGTCCCGCATACCGTCTGGTTCGTCGACCGCGTCGCCCAGCTGGCCGATGAACAGCTCATTCGGTGGGGAAAACAGATCCGCTACGACAAATCGCTCTTTCCCCAGGGGACCAATGTCAACTTCGTAGAGGTTCTCGATCCACACACGCTGCAAATCCGCACCTATGAGCGCGGAGTAGAGGCGGAGACGTACGCATGCGGCTCGGGATCGACAGCGGCGGCCATCATCGCGGGGATACTGGGAATAGTCGAAGCGTCAGCTCCCGTAACCCTGCTGACACGCCGGGGCACACTGCGCATCTCCTATCAGATCGCAGCGGATGCGGCCCGAGACGTCTATCTGGAAGGAGACGCGAAGCTGGTAGCCAGGGGAGAACTGCTGCCCGATGCTTGGCTGCCAGACCATAACCCACCCGCTCCATAGCTGAGAGCCCCCGCTTGAAAAAAAAGAACACCTCCGCTGCATGGTTGATCGCCATGCAGGGAGGTGTTCTTCGATTTCGTATGGACTAGAGTCAGCGCACGTTACCGCTGTGTGGCTTGGTACGCACGGGCAATCTGGGCCGCGACGGCGGCATTGTGCTTCACCAGGGCGATATTGGTCTGCAGGCTCTTGCCTCCTGTCAGCTGTTTCACTTTGGCGAGCAAAAACGGGGTCACCTGTTTGCCGGTGATGCCATTCTCCTTGGCTTCCTGCAAGGCTTGCAGGATGTAGGACTCGATCTCACGATGCTCCAGGGCGTCCGCCTCCGGCACTGGGTTGGCAATCACCAGACCGCCGTTCAAGCCCAGTTTCCACTTGGTATCCATCACGGCTGCTACTTCTTCGGGAGTGTCCAGTCGGAAATCGACGCCGAAGCCGCTCTCCCGGGCGAAGAAGGACGGAAACTCGCTGGTGCGATAACCGACGACCGGCACGCCTTGGGTCTCCAGGTACTCCAGCGTCCGGCCCAGATCCAGAATCGACTTGGCTCCGGCGCATACGACGGCTACCCCCGTCTGCGCCAGCTCGGTCAAGTCAGCCGAGACGTCCCAGGTAACCTCCCCTTCGCGATGCACGCCGCCGATGCCACCTGTGGCGAAGACGCGGATACCCGCCAGCTGGGCCGCGATCATCGTACCCGCTACGGTGGTCGCCCCGATCTTGCCGCTGGCCAAAATGTAAGGGAAGTCGCGGCGGCTTACTTTTTCGACAGACTGATTGGTGGCGAACTCCTCCAGCTCGCTCTCCGACAAGCCGATCTTGATCTTGCCGCCCATGATGCCGATCGTGGCAGGCACGGCGCCATTGTCGCGAATGATTTGCTCCACTTCTTTGGCCATTTCGATATTTTGCGGATAAGGCATGCCGTGCGAGATGATTGTCGTCTCCAGCGCGACGACGGGAAGGCCATTCTCCAAAGCGTTCCGCACTTCTTCTGTATAGGTCAGGTATTCTTTCATTTATGATCGCTCCTTTTCATATTCGTTTACGGTTTGTTCCAATCGCTCCGGCACCAGATGCGGGGATACCGAGTGCCCCGTGCTCAAGGTTAGCGCGGAGGCGGCCATGCCCAGCCGGCAAGCGCGGGCCAGCGTTTCGCCATTGACCACTCCGTACAAGAGCCCGGAGGCAAAGGCATCTCCGGCGCCTGTCACATCTACGACATCCGTCGGATAAGGGGGGAGGTGCTCCGATTCCTCTTCGCTCTGGTAGTAGATCCCTTCTCCCCCCAGCGTGATGACGACTTGTTTTACGCCTCTCGCGCGGATGCGGCGGCTGGCCTCCCTGCAGTCCTCTACAGACGAGATGGAGAAGCCCGCCAATATTTCCGCTTCCTCGCGGTTGGGGAGAATGGTATCGATCCCGTCCAAACGCTCCGGCAGCTTTTCCGCCTTGGCAGAAGAGACCGGATCGACAAACAGCGGAATGCCCTCCTCCCGGCAGCGCTCGATGACGTACGCGAGACAGTCGGCAGGCAGGTTGGTATCCAGGTAGACGGCCCGGGCGGCGGCAATATGGGACCAGCGCTCAGCCAGCATCTGGGGAGTAAGCGCATCGTAGATGTCCATATGGGCGAGCGAGACGACCATTTCTCCGTCATGATCCAGCAGGGCCGTGTAGGTTCCCGTCCTCTGCGTGGGCAGTCTCCATACCTGACTGATGTCCACCCCGTGCTTTTTGGTTTCCTGCAAGATCCAGTCGCCTTCTTTATCCTCTCCGACGCAGCTGATCAGTGCCACATTGCAGCCCAGTCGGCCCAGATTTTCGGCAATATTCCGGCTCACGCCGCCGCAGGACTCGGAAATGGTGACGGGATTGGACGAATGCAGCCGCACCTCTTGCTTGGCTCGCGCTTTTCGATCCAGATTGGCGCCGCCGATGCAGACGATGCGCTCTTCCTCGCGCAAAATGTATGCCCGGCCTTTGATTTCGCCGCGCTTGGTCAATTGGGCGATATAGCCGGCGACCGCTGACCGGGAGATGCCCATCTTGCCCGCCAGCTCCTGCTGGCTGATAAAGGGGTTTTCCCGGATGTAGCGGAGAATCAGCTTTTCTTTTTCCATCGCTCTCCTCCTCTCGACTGAGGGTTATCTTCACGCTACTTGTTTTCAAACAAAAGTTTATCACACAAACACTTGTTTTGAAAGAGAAAGTTATGGCACTCGGCAGGAAAAATCGGCCACCACTTAGGTATTCCCGGGATCGCCTAAGAAAACCCGGGGCGAATCTTTCGTCCATACTCAGGCGGGAGGACGCAGGAAGAACCGAAATAAAAAAAGCCGCCGAGATCACCTCGACAGCTTCGTATGCCATGATTCTTTTCCTCAGTCTTCCGCCATGCTGAGCGAGACTCCTTTTGGTTTTTCCTGGTGGCGGGAAAGGGCAAAAACGGTGCCGATGATGCACAAGGTCCCGATCCACTCGAAAAGCCCAAAGGGAACATGCAGCCAGACCACCGCTGTGATGACCGCTGCCAGCGGCTCCCCACTGGCCAGCAGACTGGTCTCGGTCGGACGGATGTAGTTCAGACTATCCACGTATAGATAGAAAGGAATCAACGTTCCGAACAGAATGATGAACAGCACAGCCATGACAGAAGTAGGCGACCAATTCATCCCGGTTATCTCCCACGTCTGCGTGGCCAGACCGAGCGCGATCCCTCCGATGAGCATCGCCCAGCCCAATACGACGGTAGAGCCCCATCGCCCCAAAAGCAGCGTCGGGTAGACCGTGTAAAAAGCGAGCGCCAGCGCCGAAGCCAGGCCCCATGCGAGCGCCGAAACGGAGATGGTCAGCTTGCCGGGATTCCCGCCGGTGATGAGAAAATAGGTGCCTCCCAGTGCCAGCACCAAGGCTGTCACCTGCGCGACAGAGGGCATTTTTCGCAGCCTGATAATAAAATAACAGACCAGGAAAACCGGCCCCAGGTACTGAAGCAGTGTGGCCGTCGCTGCATTGCCCGCTTCGATCGCGGCAAAGAAGGTATACTGCACCGCCAGCATGCCCAGGATCGAAAAGAGAAGCAGACGAAGAAAGTCCTCTCCGGAGCGCAAAATCCCCCAAACATTCTGACGCCCTGCCCCCATCAGAGAGAGCAAGAGCAACAAGATGCCGGAGGCGAGCAAACGCACGGCTACCAGCCAGTCCGTCTGAAACTGATGATGCTGCATAAGCGATTGGGCGACAGTGCCCGATACTCCCCACAAAATGGATGCGACGATCACCATGATAAATCCCCGTATCCGTGCCGAAGAAGACATGATTTTTTCCTCTCCACTTCTTTTTACCATGCAATATATCGCATTCTGCAGTAAAAAACAAGGAGCAGATCCCTTCCTGACCCGCAAACGGCCAGCTTTTCCTGTGATTGCTTTGACAAGAACGGGTGTGAGCGCGTATAATTATCTCTAATTTGAGATATATAACAGACATGAGGGATCTTAAGGGGGGCATAGTATGGCAGAACATCAGCAAGAACGGGAAGACACTCTTCAACTGCTGGTCGTGTTGGCCCGGGCGTACAATTGGGTGACGGCCCAGACGAATCGTCACATCCGCAGTCACGGATTGAATCCGACGGAATTTGGCGTGCTGGAGCTGCTCTTTCACAAAGGTCCTCAGCCCCTGCAGCAAATTGGAGAAAAGATCCTGATCTCCAGCGGAAATATTACGTACGTAGTGGACAAACTTGAAAAGAAGCAACTGTTGGTCCGCAAACCCTGCGCCGAAGACCGGCGTGTGATCTACGCGGAGCTGACGGAAAAAGGCGAGCAGTTTCTCGCGGCCATCTTTCCCTCCCACAAAGAGGCGATCGCAAAAGCCGTCAGCGGTTTGAATGCAGAGGAAAGACACCAGGCCATCCAGTTGCTGAAAAAACTAGGCCGCTCCGCGCAGGAAGGGTTTCGGCCATAGACTGCACTTATGGGTGAGCAACCACTTGACAAAAGGGTTCAATCATAATAATCTTTAAATTAAGATTTACAACTTCAATGTTAGTTGCTAACGTTTTGAAAGGGGAAAATCATCAACATGAGCAAAGTACTATTTATCAAAGCCAACAATCGTCCTGTGGAGCAAGCTGTCAGCGTCAAGCTGTACGAGGCTTTCGCCCAAACCTACAAGGAAACACACCCGCAGGATGAAATCGTAGAACTGGACTTGTTCGCAGAGAACCTTCCCTATTACGATTCGGACAAAATCACAGCCATGTTCAAGGCAGGCAAAGGCATGGATTTGACACCAGAGGAGCAGAAAACAGCAGATCAGGTTAACAAATACCTGAATCAGTTTATGGAGGCCGATAAAATCATGATCGCCTTCCCGCTCTGGAACTTCTCGGTGCCGGCTGTGCTCCACACCTATTTTGACTACCTCTGCCAGGCAGGCAAAACATTCCGCTACACGGCAGAAGGTCCTGTCGGTCTCTTGGGTGACAAGAAAGTGGCGCTGTTGAATGCTCGCGGCGGCGTATACTCCGAAGGCCCGGCTGCCTCCGTGGAAATGTCCGTGAAATACGTTCAAACCATCCTGGGCTTCCTCGGCGTAAAAGATATGTCTTCCGTGATCGTCGAAGGCCATAATCAATTCCCGGACAAAGCAGAAGCATTGATCCAGGAAGGCATCGAAAAGGCGGCAAAACTGGCGGAATCCTTCTAAGGGGCCGCCCCCTTTTCTGGCATATATCTCAAATTTAAAATACTTTAATTTAAACAATTTTAGGGAGAGTGAATGTAAAATGGTAGATGCAGGTTTGTTGATTATTCGTTTGGTTGTCGGTCTTCTTTTCGTAGGTCATGGTGCACAGAAGCTGTTTGGCTGGTTTGGCGGGTATGGCCTCAAAGGAACGGGCGGCTGGTTTGAATCCATCGGAATCAAACCGGGCGTGGCTATGGCCCTCGTCGCGGGCTTGAGTGAGCTGGTCGGGGGACTGCTGTTCGCGGTGGGCGTAGGCACCTGGCTTGGAGCTTTGCTGATCATTGTCACCATGCTGGTCGCGATCGTAAAGGTTCACCTGGCCAACGGTCTGTGGGTCACCCAGAACGGCTATGAGTTCAATCTCGTCCTGATTGCTGTTGCATTGGGCGTTGCTTTGATCGGACCAGGGGCTTATACTCTGCTGTAATCGCCCGCATTCGGATCGTTTCCGCACAAGAAGGAGGAACTGCGATGCACATCTCGATCTATCCAAAAGACCAGCAAGGCAAAGGACATTTTGGCAACGGGGAAATCGTGGAAAGCAAACCGATTGCCTTTTCCCATGAAGAGACGGCTGTCAAACGGGTTGGCCCGCTCTTTTACTGGGCCTGGGCCAAGTCGATGACCACCTTCGAAATTCCGCTGCATCCCCACTCCGGTTTTGAAATCGTTTCTTATGTCCTACACGGTACAGTCGGCCATCGCGACACCATGGGGAATTTGCAGCAGGTATCGACAGGCGGAGCCCAAGTGATGCAGACCGGCTCCGGGGTCCAACATGCGGAGGAGCTTTACACGGGTACGGAGATGTTTCAGATCTGGTTCGAGCCGCATCTTTCGCAGGCAGTCAAAAGGCCGCCCATTTACAGCCAGTACGATCACGAGCAGTTCCCGCTGGATGTAGTGGACGGCATACAGGTAAAACGGATCATCGGCACGGATGCACCAATTTCGCTGGTGACCGACTCGGAGATGAAGGATCTGACTATTCCACCCGGAGCTTCCTTTACCTGGAGACTTCCCACCGGATATTCCCTGGCTGTGGTCGCCGTCTCCGGGAAAGGACGAGTGGACGCCCCCTCTGCCGCGAAAAGCGAATCACTGGAAGCCGGCGATTTTGCTGTCATAAGTGCCGAGGAGGACGGCAGCGTGGTTCTGTCAGCCGACCCTGCGGGAGCCGAGGCGCTGCGCGTCGTTGCCATCCAGGTGCCAACTGCGGTAGATTATCCGCTGTACCGCAAATAAGCAGGCTGCCTTCTACATCTCCTCCTACATGAGCCGCAGCCGCAGCAAATAACAAGCAAAGACAATCAGGCCGCTTTCCGGAAACGGGAGGCGGTTTGTTGTTTTTGCTCTGCATACTTCCCTCCCTTTCTAGAGACATTAACAGGGAAAGATTTACACTGGAATTGTGTGGAAGGGGCGTTCGATCGATCTCATGGAGGAACTCGTACTGGCACGGGCCACCTTTGGCACAACCATGGCTTTTCACATCATCTTTGCCACGCTGGGCGTTGGACTTCCCCTGATGATTCTGCTGGCGGAGCTTCTCTTTCAATATACGCGCGACGCGGACTACGCACTTATGGCGAAGCGCTGGACAAAAGGGCAAGCCATCCTGCTGGGGGTCGCCATTCCATCGGGCACGATTGCCAGGGTACAGCTCACCCTTCTATGGCCCGGCTTTATGGAAGTGGTGGGGAAAGTGATTTCCCTGCCGTTTCAGATCGAAATTTTCGCCTTTTTTCTGGAAGCGTTGTTTATGTCCATCTACGTGTATGCCGCCGATCGGCTCACCCCGCGGATGCGGTTATTTGCCGTATTGATGGTGCTTTTGGGAGCGACTGCCTCGGCTGTGCTGATCACCAATGTACACGCTTTCGAAGGGACGCCGGCCGGGTTTCGCATCGAAAACGGAGAGGTGGTCGACGTCGACCCGTGGGCAGCCTTTTTTAATCCCAGCTTCTTCGTCACAGCGGGCCATGTCGTGGTTTCTGCCTATATGACCGGCGCCTTTGCTATCGCCTCGGTCGCCGCTTGGAAAATGAGAAAGACGGAGCCGCGCAGCCGGGAATACAGCTTTCACCAAAAAGCGCTCCTGCTCGGGCTGATTGTCGGCGGCTCCTTTTCGCTTCTGACGGCACTGAACGGCCACCATTCGGCCCAGATGCTGCATCGCTACCAGCCGGAAAAGCTGGCTGCGGCCGAGGGGCTGTTTGAGACTCAGGCCTATGCGCCGCTGGCTGTCGGCGGATTTACCGACCCGGTCACGCAAGAAGTGAAGTACGGCATCGAAATTCCCTGGCTCCTCAGTTTTTTGGCCGGCAACCGTTTTGATGAGGTCGTCGTCGGGCTGAACGAATTCCCCCAGGACGAATGGCCCCCTCTGTACATTCATACTTTGTTTAACGGGATGGTAGGGATCGGCTCTCTGCTCATCGTCGTCGGCCTCTTCGGGTTTGCTTGGAAAAAGCTGCTTCGGCGTAAGCTGTTTCCCCGCTGGGTATTGGGCATCTTCGTCCTGAGCGGTCCACTCGCTCTGCTCGGCATCGAATTCGGGTGGATTTTCGCCTGTACCGGCCGCCAGCCGTGGGTGATCTACCGCGTGATGCGGACGGCGGACTCCGTTACTCAATCGACGGGCATCGGGCCGCTCTTCATTACCTTTCTCGCCGTCTACCTGTTCCTGGGGCTGGTGACGATCCTCGTCTTCCGCAGCTATTTTGACCGGCATCCCCTGGAGCTGGCGCCAGCCGACCGGCCATCAGAAAAACCTTCTCCCTAGAGCAGCCACAAGGAGGCATCTGGCATGACCGATACGATACTGGCAATTACGCTGCTGTGGATTTTTGTCGTGATCTACGCCGTGGCGGCTTCTTTTGACTTTGGAGCAGGCTTCTGGTCGCTGCTCTATCTCAACCGGGAGCAAACCAAGGCGACCAGCATCGCCAACCGCTATCTCTCCCCGTCTTGGGAGGTGGTGAATGTCTTCGTCGTTCTGATCGTGGTCGGACTGGTTACCTTCTTTCCTGGCGCCGTCTCTACGCTCGGGACGGTGCTGCTGATCCCGGGAAGCCTGATTCTGCTTTTGATCCTGATTCGCAGCGCCTTTATGGTCTTTTCCCATCTGGTCCGAAAATACGACAAGACCCTCGCCTTTTTCTCCGGCGTCAGCGGCCTTTTGATACCTGCCCTGCTGATTCTGGTTCTCCCGCTGACGCAGGGGGGATATATCACCCGGATCGACGGCGTCGAGCGGCTGGATTGGGGGACGCTGCTTGCCAGCCCCCATGTGTATGCCTACATCGGGCTGGCGGTCAGCAGCACCCTGTTTCTTTCCTCCCTGCTGCTTGCTGACTATTCCTATGTCGCCCAAGCCCCGCAGGCATTTCGCGTGTACCGGCGGGATGCCCGCCTGCTCGGTCCCATCACGCTGCTCACGGCTGTCCTGACAGTCGTGACCATGCGGGAGGAGGCCGCCTGGCTGCATGAGCGGCTGCTGACTCACACCCCTTGGTTAGTGGCCTCGGCAGCCTGCTTTTTGATCGGATACCTGGCGCTTTTGCTCCCGCAACGGCGCAACTGGCCCATCCACCCCGCCCGTCTCGCGGTGATCGGGGTGATCGTCCAGTATCTGCTGGCCAGTTACGCCTACGGGGCGGCCCACCTGCCTTATATCGTGTATCCCGACATCACTATCGAGTCCAGCTTTACCCACCCGAATACGTTTCGGGCCTTGCTCGTCAGCTACCTGGTCGGCTTCGCCATCCTGATTCCCGGCTTTCTCTTCTTCTGGCGGCTGTTTATGAAAGACGATCTATATGTGCGGCAAAAATAATGGATGTGATAAAAAAGCGCAGCCCCGCCGAGGATTTCTGGGCGTAAGGCTGCGGTTAGCGGCCGCTTAACGGGCAGAAGCCATTTCTCTCGCTCGCATGCTGCCTTCCCGGGCATATTGCGTATGCCAGGAAAACGCTTTTTCCAGTACATGCGGCGTATGGCCGCCGCGCGTGAGGGCTTCTTCGAAATAGGCCAAAAGCTGATCCCGATACAGCGGATGGGCGCATTTTTCGATGATCAGCCGGGCTTTTTCACGCGGAGCCAGTCCCCGCAGATCGGCCAATCCCTGCTCGGTGACGATCACATCGACGTCATGCTCCGTGTGGTCCACGTGAGAGACGAACGGAACGATGCTGGAGATATCGCCGCCTTTGGCAATCGACTTGGTGACGAAGACTGCCAGGCGGGCATTGCGGGCGAAGTCGCCGGAGCCGCCGATGCCGTTCATCATGCGCGTCCCCAGTACATGGGTGGAGTTGACATTCCCATAGATGTCTACCTCCAGAGCGGTATTGATGGAGATCAGCCCGAGGCGGCGGATCAGCTCCGGATGATTCGTGATCTCCTGCGGCCGCAGCACCAGCCTGTCGCGGTATGCCGCCAGATTTTCCATCACATGCTTCATCTTGTCTGCGGTCAGGGTGATGGAGCAGCCCGAGGCAAAGGCGATTTTCCCCGCATCCATCAGATCGAATACGGCGTCTTGCAGAACCTCCGAAAATACCGTGAGATTGGAAAACTCCGATTCCAAAAATCCGTTGAATACCGCATTCGCCACGGTGCCAATACCCGACTGCAGCGGCGCCAGATTCTGCGGCAGCCGCCCTTTCGCTACTTCTTGGCGGAGGAACTCGATCAGGTGACTGGCCATCATCGATGTTTCCTCATCCGGCTCGACAATCGTCGAGGGAGAGTCCGGCTGCTCTGTAATGACGATCCCCTTGACTTTGGCAGGATCGACGAGAATCCCTGCTTGTCCCATTCTTTGCTCGACAGCGGTCAGCGGAATCGGATCGCGTTCCCCTTGTTTTTTCATCGTATAGACATCATGCAGGCCTTGCAGGGCCAGCGGTTGTGCTATGTTCAATTCAATGATGACCTGCTTCGCATGTTCCACAAAGACATCGGAATTGCCCACTGAAGTGGTCGGGATAATCAGCCCGCCTTCCGTCACAGCAACCGCTTCCACGATGGCAAAATCGATCTCTCCCAGGACGCCTTGTCGAACCAGCTCAGCCGTATGCGACAAATGCTGGTCGACGAACAGAATCTCCCCACTGTTGATCTTATTGCGCATCGCGGCATCCGCCTGAAACGGCAGACGCTTGTGAACGATCCCGGCCTCAGCCATGATTGCGTCAATATCGCAGCCGAGCGATGCTCCCGTATATACATTGACCGAAAACGGCTTGCCTTCCTGCTTGGCTCTCTCCGCCAGCGCTGTCGGTACAGCCTTGGCATCTCCCGCTCGGGTAAAGCCGCTCAGACCCAGTGTCATGCCGTCTTCGATCCAACTGGCCGCTTCCTCGGCCCTGACCACTTTATCATGTAGGCGTTTATCACGTAAGCGCTCCCATATCATCTGTGACCCACCTGCCGCTTTCTTTCTTGGTTGTACTCACAGTAACACAGCCCAAACTGAGCGGTCACTCAATTTGAGTCAAAGCAGAATTTTTCAAGATAAAACAGAAAAAAGGATTCCCGTTTACCTTTTGACAAAAAACGTCCACCTATTCGCTCGCACGTCGTCAGCCCCCTTCACCTGCAGCTAACAAAAAAAGACAGGCCCGCCTGTGAGACAGATCACTTTTCGGCAAACAAAAAAACAAGCCGTGATTCCGGCTTGTCCCGAAGCAGAGCGATATGGCTTAAAAGCCCAGTCGTTGGCGAAATGAACTGGCGTAGGATTGGCTAACCGGCACCCGAGTGCGGTTCTTGTCCTTGATTTCGACGAGAAACGTCGAGTGAAAATGCGGGTGGATAAAGCCAATCGCTTCCAAATTGACCATGTAGGATCGATGGCAGCGGATAAAGCTGGCCGGGGATAAAAGCTGCTCCAGCTCTGTCAGCGAATAGCGGTTCACATACGATTCGGTGGCCGTATGCAGCCAGGTCTTGCCTTCGTGGGAACGAATATAGACGATATCAGCCAAGGGAATCGGCATCCAGCCGTTTTCTCCTTTGCCGATCAGCACCTTGGGCTCCGGCATCAAGCCGGGGATCGGCATGATCTGCTTGGCGTAGATGGCGGTAATACAGCCGATCACGTCGCCTTCGCGGACCACCGGCATTGAGACGCCATAATAAGGGACGCCAAACACGTCTCCTTTCACATACTCGGATACTTTTTTCCGCACGGTGAGCGCCCTGTCGGTGGCAGATCCTTCCCTCACCACGTCGCCCGGTTTGATTTTCAGATCGATGCTGGGACTTGGCTGGTAGTAGATATAGCGACGCTCGTAGGAGATCGCGACGGAGACGCCTTCCGGTATGACTTCTCCCACCAGTTGCAATACTTCCGGCATATCTGTTCTTTCCATACTTCATCCCTCTGTTTGATTTCATGGTTTCTTATTTTATTAAACCATATTTCCGCCCGATCCGAGTCAGAAAACTGGGCTTCGCCAATTATTGGCGACCGCTATCCCTGCGGGAAGAAGAAGGAAAAAAACCGGCATTGCCCGAGGCAATACCGGTTAACCAGCGTGACGAAAACGTTTTGGATGGGTTAGGAGGTTTTGCGGGTTGGTTCCGCATCCTCTGGCTTGTATTCCTTCTCCCAGAAGTCGGCATTCTCGATTCCCAGCTTCACTGGATCGAATACCGGGTCTTTTCCGGCTTTTCTCTGCTCTTCGTAGTCTTTGAGCACCTTCAGCGCCGGTTTGGTCAGGAGGATAATGGCGATGATGTTCAGCCAAGCCATGCTGCCTACCCCAATATCGCCGAGCGTCCACGCGAGTCCAGCAGACTTCACGCTGCCGTAGATAACGACGGCCATGATCACGATTTTCAGAGCATGCTCGCTCCAAATTCTTCTCACTTTGCCGTTCAGATAGGTCAGGTTGGTTTCGGCCATATAGTAGTAAGCCATAATCGTCGTAAAGGCAAAGAACAACAGAGCAATCGCCACAAACGGAGCACCGAAGCCAGGCATGACCGCCTCAACCGCTTGCTGTGTATAGCCGGGACCCGGCTCCATGTCGCCCAGATTGTTTACAATCGGAGCTCCATTTTCCGGAGTAACATTGTACATGCCGGTAATCAGGATCATAAATGCTGTGGCGGAACATACGAACAGGGTATCGACATAAACGGAGAAAGCCTGCACAATTCCCTGTTTCGCAGGGTGAGATACTTCAGCGGCGGCAGCAGCGTGCGGCGCAGTACCTTGACCCGCTTCGTTGGAGTAGATGCCGCGCTTAACTCCCCACATGATCGCGGCGCCGAGGATTCCCCCGAATGCTGCTTCCGCGCCGAATGCGCTTTTGAAGATGAGAGCAATCATGCTAGGCAATTGAGAAATATTAAGAAGAACGATAATTAATGCAACCACAATATAACCAAGTGCCATGAAAGGAACGACGACTTGCGCAACATTGGCAATACGCTTAACGCCCCCGAAAATGATCAAGCCGAGAACGGCGGCCAGGAAAATACCGGTAACCATCGGGCTGATGCCGAAAGCATTTTCCATCCCGGATGCAATGCTGTTGGCTTGCACGCCAGGGAGCAGAACCCCTGTCGCAATCACCGTGACAATCGCGAACAGCAAAGCGTACCATTTCATTTTCAAGCCTTTTTCGATGTAGAAAGAAGGACCCCCGCGGAACAGACCTTGGTGCTTGGTCTTATAGACCTGACCAAGCGTCGCCTCCACAAACCCGGAAGACGCTCCCAGGAAAGCCATGACCCACATCCAGAAAACGGCACCCGGTCCACCATAGGCGATCGCTGTGGCGACCCCGGCGATGTTCCCTGTACCCACGCGTCCCGACAATGCCATGGACAGAGCCTGGAAGGAGGATACGCCGGCTTCGGAGCTTTTCCCTTCAAACATCAGCTTGAACATGTCTTTCAGATGGCGAATCTGCATGAAGCGCGTGGCTATGGAATAAAACAACCCTACACCTAAACAGAGATAAATGAGTGCCTGACTCCAGATGATGTCATTTAATCCGTTTACAAATGCCTCCAAAAAATGACCCCCTCTTTATAAAGTACATATAGTCTTGTTTAATTAGGGGCTGCTGAACGGTTTTCAAACTTCAAAAATGTTTCCAAAAGCAGGAATTCTATAGGAAAGAAGACGGTTTAACCAGGAGACAAAAAAATCCCGCAGCCTACGCTCGAGGTTCATCACCAGGAGCTGAAGCGCGATGACGGTTTCACTTGTTTTCGCAAGGCATGCTCGAATACGGCCAAGCCCATACCTGCGCTTGCCCTCACCAAATTTGCCTTCTATGGCGTTGCGTTTTCGTGCATCTTGTCTTGCGACTCGCCGTTGTTCTGTCGCTTCTTCGCCTTGTACGGGACGGCCAAGCGCCGGACCGCTCAAACGAATGCCATGCGCTTTGCAAAATGCCCTGTTTTGCCGGGTGCGATAGATTTGATCGGCAAGTACCGCCTTCGGGTAACAACCAAAGCGTCTCTTGTATGCTTCTACAGATTCGATCAGCGTCACCCCTTCGTTGAAGCTGTCCCATGATAGACGCTCCAGAAAAGCATAACCGTTCACCATGCTGACCGATACTTTGGCGCCAAACTCTACTCGCGCTTTCGCTTTGCCGCGTACGACCGGGCGGACGTGCGGTTGGTGGATGCTCACGATTCGATCTTCGATCTGATGCGTTTTGCGTTCAAACATCATGCGTTGCTGTCGATACAGTTCCTGAATCACAAGCAAGTCGCGATATTGTTTCCGGCTCAAAAGTGTCAGCGGCTGCCGTGAGGCCATGTTGCGGATAATTTGAAGGTTACGTGCTACATACCGGAGTTGCTTGCCGATCGCTCGACGAATCACCTTGCCGTTTGCACGACGCTGTTTGGCCACGGCCAGGTACTCCTTTCGAGCTTTATCCCGATAAGTCCGTGGTTTGCGGGAACGACCAATCTGTGGAGCATGTAACGTATCGATGATCTCCTCCAGTTTCTCACGCGCCTCGTTCAGCAAGTTCAAATCGGTTGGGTACGCCACATCCGCCGGGGCACATGTGGCATCCAGCAACAAGACACCCTGGTTCGGATCTTCCTCGGATGTTGAGTGACGCTTGGTCGTACGTTTACCTTTGGATTTTGTACCTGATTTTGGTTCATCGTCACGGTCGGAATCTGGAATTGATTTAGCGGCCTCAACCGCGATGATCTCGTTGATTTCACGGAGAACCGGTTCGCCTAAACGTTTGCGAAAATGCGTCATGAGCGACGGGTGGAACGGTGGATGATCCTGATAGCCTTCCAGCCCGATGAAGTATTGCAGATACGGGTTTTCGACAATCTGCTGGACCGTTTCCCGGTCCGACAGTTGCAAACGTTCCTGAATGATGAGTGCCCCGAGAGCGACACGGATGGAAACGGCCTTTTGTCCACGAAACGATATGCGGAAGGACTTGGCATACTTTTTCTCTGCATGTGCCCACGGTACCAACCGAGCCAACTTGACCCAGCGATTTTCTTTACTCAACTTGCCGCCAAATGGCAAGAAAAAATCATCAGGGAGAAGCAGTTGATTTTCACGATGAGAGAGAAATTCGTACATTCAGATCCGCTCCATGTGCAAGGAATTTAAAGGGAAATCGTTGATTTCCTTGCACATGATTTCGATGAAAACGAGGCAAAACCCTTGTGGTTACAATATTTTTTATCTGTTCAGCAGCCCCTAATTATAAAATAATGAATATATTCGCACAACAGAAACCGCTTACATTTTGCAAAAAAAATCGAATTTTCAAATACAAGAAATTTAAGTTAAATAATTTTATACTGAGAAATCACAGGCCTTTTTTCCTTATTCATAAACATTATCGGAAGACAGGACCTAGGGAAACTTTACCTTTTGCCGTCCCATTCTTTTGCCCTTCATCTAATTGCGCATCACCCTCGGCATCAAAATGAAATTTTGCTTGCCTGGATCATCCATCCCCGCGCCGAATTCACCTGCCGGGGGAGAGTCGGCCGCTCCGCCGATTGCTTTGCTCCCAAACAACCTCACTCTCCTGCTTCGGTCCGTACGGAGCAGCAGCGTTATCTCGGTTTTTTAAACAAAAAGAGGTGGCATCAAGCCACCCCTACAATATTAAGTGGGAGGGAAGTAGTAGTGAAGTAACAAACGCGACTCAACAGGCGTACCGCTGCTTAATTGCCAGAGCTGGACTTGGAAGCGTCCGTTTGACCAGCATCTGCATCCGTGCCCGTGGAGGAACTGTCAGCTCCCGTCGAGGCATCCGGCGTAGAAGCGTCCGTCGATCCAGAATCCGAAGCTCCCGTCGAAGCGTCCGGTGTCGTGGCATCCGGTGTAGAGGCATCCGAAGAAGCCGGACTCTCCGTAGACGGAGTGGATTCCGTCGGAGACGTCGAACCAGGGACTGCTGCGCCTCCGTCTTGTTCGGTCGCTGGCTCCGGATTGCTGGACGGCGTGGAGCAAGCCACCAGGCTGCCGGACAAGAGCAGTGCTACTGCCGCCAGAGATATCCATTTCTTGTTCATGATTGAACTCCCCTTTCGTTTGCTTCATTTCGTGCCATCTTTCGGCCACGTCTTTATGGTAGCTGGGAAAAGTGATCAATCTGTGTGGAGAGTGGGAAAAAACCATGAACAAGATATGAAAAAAATATGACCTCCCGCCATCAGGAGATCATACGCTGATCATCCAAGACGGGCAATCGGACCACAAAACGGCTGCCCTTGCCCGGTTCGCTTTCTACGGTTACCTCACCATCGTGAAGCTCGACCAGCTCTTTGACGATGGCGAGCCCGAGTCCCGTTCCCTTGTTTTTCTTGGAGCGGCCGCGATCTACTTTGAAAAATCGCTCCCAGACGCGCTCCTGGTCATCCGCCGAGATGCCGATCCCAGTATCGGAGACGGCGATTTCGACCCAGTTTCCATCCGTCTGGGCAGACAGTGCAATGGTGCCTTCATCCGTAAACTTAATCGCATTTTTCACGAGATTCTTCATAATTTGCACGATGCGGTCTTTATCGGCGTAGATTTTAGGCAGGGTGTCAGGCCGCTCGACAGTGATCTCGATCCCCTTCTCTTCCGCTTCCGGACGGAAGGAGAGCGCCACCTTTTCGATCAGACCTCCGACATCGACCGGGAATTTGGCCAAGGTCAGTTCGTTGTTCTCCAGCTTCATCAAATCCATCAGATCGTCCACCAGGCGACTGATGTGCAGCGTCTCCGCATACATGACGGCGTAGTATTTCTGTCTGGCCTCCTCCTCTTCGACGAGGCCGTCCTGCAAGGCTTCCAGAAAGCCCTGCATCGCCGTGAGCGGGGTGCGCAATTCATGGGAAACATTGGCGAGAAAATCGTTCCGCACCTGCTCCAGATGATGTCTCTCCTGTTCGACACGCTCCAGTCTGCCTGCCAGCGTATTGATCGTCTGCGCCAGGTCGCCAATCTCGTCGGCCGTGTCTACCTTCACGCGCTCGGTGTAATTTCCCCGCCCGATCTCTGCCGTCGTCCGCTCAATCGTACGGAGCGGCCTGGAGATCGACCAGGAGACATAGGAGACCATGGCCGTCGACAGCAGCACCCCGAACAGGGTCGCCCAGAGGATCGTCTCCCTCATATGGGCGAAGGTGCGCTCCACTCCCTCGATGGGGGCGTGCAGGATGATTCCCCCGTACACCTTCTCCCCTTTTCCCCAAGGAATCGCCACCGACAGCATCGGGTCTTCCAGGCCTTCGATCTTCAGCTCGGAGACCGCATTTTTTCCTTTCAGGACCGAATCCGCGATGGAGCGGGCCACGGCTAATCCAGTAAAGACCTCATCCTTCATCGAAGTGGCCACAATTTTTCCGTTTCGATCAAACAGCCAGATGCGCATGTCAAAGGACTCGTCCAGCAATACCAGCGTTCCCAGGAGAGGCTGATTGACCTCGCTGTAGTTCTGGATGGCCGCATTCACTTTTTTGGCATGGCGCAGCATCATTTCCTTTTGGGAATTGTAGATATACTCTTTGGCAAAAAAGGAGATGAGGATGCCGGAAAAGCCCAAGCCGATGAGCACGGTCGCCAAAAAGCTGAACAAGAGGCGGCGAAAAATGCTTTTGGACATCCCCATCACGTGTCATCCACTCCGAATTTATAGCCAATTCCCCAGACCGTGTGGATGCACTCGTAGGGCAGCTTTTGCAGCCGCTGCCTGATTTTCTTGATATGCACATCAATCGTGCGCGCATCGCCGAAATAGTCAAAGCCCCATATCTGTTCGAGCAATTGCTCACGGGAAAAGACGCTGCCCGGCGACCGGGCCATGTGGACCAGAAGATCAAATTCTTTGGGGCGAAAATTGACTTTCTCCTCCGCCGCCGTCACTTCCCGCTTGTCGATATCGATCACCAGCTGGTCAAACACAAGCTGGTTGCAGAGTTCCTCCTCCTGTTTCTCCCGCGGCTGCAACCTTCTCATAATGGCCCGGATCCGGGCGACCAGCTCCCGCGGACTGAACGGTTTGGTCACGTAATCATCCGCGCCCAGTTCCAGACCGAGCACGCGGTCAAATTCCTCGTCCTTTGCCGTCAGCATAATAATCGGTATGTCCCACTTTTTGCGAATTTCTCGGCATGCTTCAAAGCCATCCATCTGAGGCATCATGACATCGAGAACGATCAGATCAGGAAGCTCCTTTTCCGTCAGTTCCAAGGCCTGCTTCCCGTCATTTGCCACTACCAGATCCATTTGCTGTTTGGAACAGAACAAACGGATAATTTCACACACATTGGGATCGTCGTCCGCAACAAGGATTTTGGTACTCGTCATGGTAAGCAACCTCCCTTCTGGGGACAGTACCGCTAGCCGAGAGGCAGAAGAAAAGGGAATTTTATTCATGGTAACATAGAAAATGGTGCTTGGGGACCTGCATAAGTCATGCCGCCATAGTATGATATTCCAAGAAAAGAAAAGGATGTACGGCTTGGGCCGTTCATCCTTTTTCTGCATGATTTTTACTCCATGATCGACAGCAGCTTGCATACGCCGTGCTCGGCCTCATCCCGCTGCTTCCCGGAGAGCCGTGTGAGCAGATCCAATGCCGCATACGGCACCTTGAGCGCGTGTGGATCCCGATACGTCTTCTCCCAATACGCCGGGGCGAAGACCGATGCAAACGGCGGCGTCTGCACCCGCTCTGCCCGGAGATGATCCGGCATTTGACGGTTCAGATGCATTTGAATCCGGTGGCAGACCATCCCCGCCTCCACGATGTCGTTGTACCCAAAGCGTTCCAGATCGGTAAGCGCTTGGGCAAAGGTAATGCTGTGCTCAATCTCTCCGGCAAAATGGTACATGACCCCGTCTATCTTGCGCCCTTTGACCACCGTATGCAGCTCGCCGAAGGTGCGCTCCGCCATCTCCCGCGTATCGCGGTAAGGCGGAAGGAATGGGGCCACCTCCGCTTCCGTCACGGAAAAGTAGTCGGGGATGCCAAAGTAGCGGTTTGCTCTGTCCTGGGTGGTCAACTCCAGCACATTCACCAGGCCGTCCACGATCTCGGCAGTGATGAGGGCGGGCTTTTCCCGCAGCGCTTTGAGAGCGAGAACACCCAGCGCCAGTCCGTGCCCGGAGGTTCTCAGCTGCTCCGTGTTGCGCCGGATTCCCTGAATCACACGCTCCAGCAGATGGGGCTCCGGCTGGGATTCGTGCAGCGGCCGATACCACTGTGGATTTTGGCGCAGGAAGCCGTCTCCGATCCGTTCAATCCCCCGCTGCACATGCTCCGGCAAGGCATGCTGCCGGTTCATGAAATACCCGGCCAGCAATGCCGCGCCAAAATGCGCAAAAAACCAGCCTTCTCTGCCGCCACGTGCCATCCCGAGCAGTCCCAGCTCCAGGTAAGAATCCAGACGATTCATAGACATGCAACTCCCTTCTTTTGGTAAATTGATTATATAACATACATAACTGTTTTTAAAGTATAAAAATTCGGAGGTTTCTGTTGTCGCTCCAGTCGAGTTCCCTGTCTGTGGGGCAGTGAAAGGAGCATGTCTCCCCGCGGCGCGACACGGGAGCTGAGCCGAGCAAAAAAGCGATTCACTGTGATCCCTTCGCAAAAAAAACGCCCCGCCTAAAAGGCAGAGCATCCGTTTGCATCTTTTTCCCTACGCCCGCTTCCGGCGCAGCTGATAATACGTCACGGCCAGCGCGAGCGCCAGCACGATTCCTTTTACAATATCATAGGCGTAGTAGGGCAAATTCAGCATCGTCATCCCGTTCAGCAGCACCCCGATCAGGATCGCGCCGACAAAGGTGCCCAGCACATTGGGCTTGCCCACGCCAAAGACGGAAAACCCGACAAACGCGGCCGCCACGGCATCCATCAGCAAAGAACCGCCGCTGCTCACCTGGCCGGTCCCGATCCGGGCCGCGAGCAGCATCCCGCCCAGTCCGGCAAACAAAGCGGACAAGACGTAGGCCCAGGTGCGGTAGCGATTCACGGGAATCCCGGACAGGCGGGCCGCCTCTGCATTCCCCCCGGTCATGTACAGCATACGTCCCTGGCGCGTATAGGTCAGATAGATATGGGTCGCGGCTACCAGCAAAAAGGTCAGCACTACCGGCACGGGAACGGAGAAAATCTCTCCCTGCCCCAGCCAGAGGAACCATTCCTGAAATTTGCCCGGCGCGGTCGTGCCGTCCTGCATCGGCATGTTGGCGTAGATGGAGTAGCCCTTTGAATAGGTCATATGCACGCCGTTTACGATGTAGAGCATGGCCAGAGTGGCCAACAGGTCGGGAATCCGGATTTTGACGACCAGCAATGCGTTGAGCAGCCCCACGACGACCGCCAGCGCAATCGGGATCAGCAGGGTAGCCGCCGGACCTTGCTCGTGCCAGACCATCATCGAGGCGGAGACCACGGTGGTCAGGGAAACGGTCGAACCGACGGACAGGTCAAAGCCCCCGACGATCAGGGAAAAGGTGACGCCGATCGCGACAAACGTCACGATGGAGATCGAACGCAGGATGTCGGTGATGTTTCCATAGGTAAAGAAATAGGGATTGGTCAGACTGAAAAGCAGGATGACAATGGCGATGACGGCCACCGTTCCGTATTTATAAACAATATCAAACAAACTGAACTTTTTCGCTTCCATGCCTACTCACCTCCGCTGGCGTAATACATGATCAATTCCTGGGTCGCCTCTTCCCGGCTCAGTTCACGGACGATCCGGCCTTCGAACATGACGAGGATGCGATCCGCGATTCCCAGCACCTCGGGAAACTCACAGGAAAAATAGAGGATGCCTTTTCCCTCTTGAGCCAGTCTGCCGATCAGCCGGTAAATCTCGCTTTTTGCTCCGATGTCGACCCCCTTGGTCGGCTCGTCGAACAAAAAGAGGCGGGCGTCTGTTTCCAGCCATTTGCCGATTGCTACCTTTTGCTGGTTGCCGCCGCTCAGATGGCCGACAGGCTGGCGGATGTCAGCGGTCTTGACGCCGAGTGTCCGCACGATCTCCGTGGCCTGGATCGACTCCAGTCTCTTTTGGATAAATCCGTTGGGCGCCCACTTGGCCAGGCTCGCTACCGACAGATTGTGCATCACCGATTCCTCGACGAAAATCCCTTCCTTGCGCCTCTCCTCCGGCACGAGCACAATTCCCGCCTCGACGGCGTCTTTTGGCGAGCGCAGGCGCAGCGGACGTCCGCCCATCCGCAGCTCTCCACCCTCCCAAGGATCCGCTCCAAACAACAGACGGGCCAGCTCCGTTTTGCCCGCCCCGACCAGGCCGACTACCCCGACGATCTCCCCTTCGCGCACCTGCAGATCGGCCTCGCGAACCTTGCCCCCTCTGGCCTTATGCACCTCGAGGATGGTCTTGCCGATCGGCACCTTGGCCTTGGGAAACTCCTCGTCAAAAGACTTGCCCAGCATCGAAGAGATGACTTCGTCGATATCGGTGTCGCCCGTCTCTTTGGTCGAGATGTGCTGCCCGTCCCGCATCACCGTGATCCGGTCACAGATTTGAAAGATTTCCACCAATCGGTGGGAGATATAGATGATGCCCATGCCCGCCCGCTTGCACTGCTCGATGATGGCAAATAGCCGTTCCGTCTCCTTGTTGCTGAGCGGCGCCGTCGGTTCGTCAAAAATGATGAATCGGGCCTGCTGAGCAGCGGCACGGGCAATCAGAATCAGCTGTTTTTCCGACAGGGTACAGGCCTCCACCTGTTTTTTCACCGGAATGGAGAAGCCAAATGTCTGGAGGATCTCCTCGGCTTGCTGATAGAGGCGGCTCCAGCGAATCAAGCCTTTTTTCTGTACCTGCTGATCCAGCAGGATGTTTTCGGCTACGCTCAGGTACGGGATCAGGGCCGTATCCACCTCTTGGTAGACGCACTCAATCCCCAGCTGCTTCGCCGCTTGCGGCGACTGGATGGCGCACTCGGCGCCGTCGATCAGAATGCGCCCCGCATCGGCCTGATAGGCACCGGTCAATATCTTCATCAAGGTGCTTTTCCCCGCTCCGTTGGCTCCGAGCAAGGCGTGCACTTCTCCGGCCCTGACTTCGAAGTCGACCGACCGGAGCGCCGGCACGCCGGAAAAGCTTTTGGAGATGCCGTTCATTTGCAAGGTCGTCATTTCTCTCTCCCCCTCCTTTAATAAGGAAGAATCCCGTTGATGAAGGATCAACGGGAATAAGTTGCACCGAATCTACTGGATCACTTGCCCCATTCGCTTACGTACTGCGACAGCTCGCCCATCGTGATTTTTTTATCCGTCGGCAAATCCTCGCGTTTGACCAGCACCGGGTTCAGCTTTACGCTGTCGGGGACCTGCTCGCCCTTGATTTTTTGGAAGACCGTCTGCGCCTGGATGCGTCCGATATTGCCGGGATCCACGGCCGCTGTCGCGACCCAAGACGTAGACGGATCCTGAATGAACTGCAAATCCTCGTCGCTGAGGTCGATGGAGTAGACTTTGATCTCTGTGCGGCCCGCCTGCTGAATCGCGCGAGTCGCGCCTTTGGCGAACTCATCCCAGGAAGCCCACACCGCCGTGATGTCCCCTTTGTTCGGGTACTTCTTGAGGATCGCTTCCATCTGGGATTGCGTGTCCAGCGCCGTATTGTTGGTCGCGCTGCCGAAAGCGGCGATTTCTTTGATGTCCGGATATTTTTTCAGGAACGCTTCATAGGTGATTTGCCGCTTTTCCATCGGGGCAAAGCCGGCCACCCAGATTTTCACGATATTCCCTTTGCCGCCGGTATCCTCGGCCAGCTTCTCCAGGCTCAGCTCGGCCAGCTTCTGGTCATCCTGCTCCACCACCGGTACGCCCGGCAGTTTGATGTCTGTATCGAACAAGACGAGCGGGATGTTTTGTTTGACCGCTTTTTCCGCTCCCTGCTGCAGCGCTTCGGCTGTACCGTGGTCGATCAAAATGCCGTCAAAGCGCTGGTTGACCGCCGCATCCAGATTGGAGGCCATCTTCGCCAGATCCGTATCCGCATTGAAGACGGTCAGCTCTCCGCCGTTTTTCTCCACTTCCGCTTTGACGCCAGCGATGTACTGGGCCGAGAAGGTGCCGACGTTTTGGCGCATGACGAGCGCGATCCGTTTTGGCTTCTCGCCGGAGCTGCCGCCCTCTCCGCCGTTGCCTCCTGCTGTGCTGTTTCCGCCGCCGCAAGCCGTCAGCAAGAGCGAGACAGACAGAATCCATGCGCCAATCACACTAAACCTCTTTTTCATACCGGAAAACCCCCTTTTACTTATGCAACGATGCGTTTCTCCGTCCCGAGCCGGTACAGATGACAACCTTTTTCCCCATCAAAAAAGCCCCTTTCCAAATGAAAGGGGCAGAATATCAAATATCATCCGCGCCTCTCATCTGTCAGGTATTGCTACCTGTAGGAGTTAGCACCTTGGCGCCGAAGAAAGTCATTTCTTCCGTGCTAGGTTGCCGGGCTTCATCGGGCCAGTCCCTCTGCCTTCTCTGGATAAGAGTCTTATTCTTGTATCAATGCTTTTGTATATACAGAATATAAAGGCTATTCTCCCCTCCTGTCAACAAGGATTTTCTTTTTACATTTGCTTGTAGTCTACCTTCGTAACCTTCCAGCCGTAGGGATTGGACGAATCCGGTTCAAACAGGTACTCCACCTGGTAATTCCCGGTCAACGCATTTTGGTAGTTGCCGACGATCCAGATGCGGTTGCTGTGGTTCTCATCTTTTTTGACCGTCAGGCTGCCGGTGTAGTCATGCAGCGGCAGTGGCGCGATCTCCTGCAAATTGCGCTGGGCGCTTCTCGAGAAATACTGCTCGAGCAGCGTCTGGTCCTGCAGCTGATACGCCCGATTCGCCACGGTGAGGTAGAGGTTGGCGATATTCTTCTGACGCAGCTGGCTTTCCTTGAACTGCTTCGGGGCGTCCGCCTGCAAGAAATCATGCAGCCGCTTCAGTACGACGGCAAACTGGGCGCGCGTCATCTGCTGCTTCGGTTCGAACGTCTTGTCAGCCGTAAACAGCTTGAATTCGGCGATGGCCGCCGCGTAAGGAGACGAGGTATCCAGGTATTTGCTCTCCTGCTTCCAGGTGTAGTAGCCATGGAAGTACGGCTCCACCTCACTGGGCTTGAAGTTGATCGGCCGCATCTTGTAAGGGGCCAGGACGTGGAAGAGGATCATGCTCGCTTCCTCTCTGGTCAAAGGCTGCTGCAAATACTGCTCGGACAGCCACCATTCCGGGTTTTTCTTCAGCGGCTGCTTCATGCCGCCGCGGTCCGACAGATGCAGATAGTAGAGCATGCTCTCGCCCGGATCAAATGAATTGACAAAGCCGGTCTGGACATCCAGCATCACGCGCATGTTCGCGAGCAGCGTTTCCGTCTCCTGCTTGTAGGAGAAGCGGTGATCGATGTGAGAATTCGGCTTTCCTGCGGCCACCGGTCCGTACACCGTTTCCAATACCCGGTTCAGGAGCGCCAGGGCTTCTCCCCGCGCCATCGGGCGGTCGGGATGAAAATTGCCGTATTTGAGCCGGTACACCTCTAGTTTGCTTAACGCTTCGATCTCCTTCTGCGCCCAGTGACCCTGGATATCCTCATAGTAAGCGGCTGAGGCGGCCGGAACGAACAGGGATTGTATGCAGAGACCAAGCACCAAAATCCAGAAGAGAGAACGTTTGCCCATATCGGAAAATCTCCTTTCTTTTGTCCAAACAGGTAATGGTTGAACGGTTTGATTGACTGGTCTGTATGTTTGGCAAGCGATTAATTTACCACCGCTCCGGTTTTATCGATGGTGATCAGCTTTCCGTCCTGCTTGACCTTCGCGGTCCCGCCTTGGAAGGGGGCGGCGTACTCGTACTGAAAGCCGATGACCAAAGCCCCCTGCGTGTTGATGTAGCCGAATTTGCCCCCTTTTTTCACCACGGCCAGCCCCTCCGAAAAGGCAGCGGCGTGATCATACTGGTAAGAGATTGCCAGCTCTTTGTCAAACGGGTTGATTTGCTTCACATACCCCCACTTGCCATCTTTTTGGACGGGCTGCAGGATCGGCTCCTGTGCCGCGGCTTTGTTCGGCGGCGGAGCAGGCTGGGCCGGTTTGGGGGGCGGCTGGGGAGCTGCGCTCGCCTGTGCCTTCGGCTGCTCCATCTTGCCGGATGCGGCGTTTTTCTTGGGTGATGCGCTCTTGGGACGTGGGGGCGGCTCCTTTTTCGCTGCGGCAGGTGATGCTGTCTGAGCGGCGACCGGCGGGACGGGCTCGGGTGTCGGCTCCAGAGGGGGGCCCGCCACGAGCGGCGGCTCTACCGGAGAAAGTTCTGCAGGGAGCGCGGCCGGCGGCTCGGCAGGAGGAGCAGGCGGGTGCTCGCCGGGCTCGCCTTTCAGAGCGGATGCGATCTCGACGGCGGCCACCGCCTTCTCCTTGGCGAGTCCAAACAGCGAGGTGCCCTTGCCGCTCGATTCCCCTGCGGACGACGGCCCCTCCGGCGGGGGCGAGGGGACCGAGGCCGCAGGAGCCGGCTGCTCCCTGTCGGCTCCTTTCTCCGCACCTTTCTGCGAGAGCGCGTACCCGTTGATGGTCAAGGTGACGGCCACGAGCGCCGCTCCGATGATCATGCTTTTCCGTGTGCCGCCGCTCCTTTTCTTCTTGGCGGGTCCGGTCGCGACCACATCGATATGCGTTTCGGTACGCTACTCGCCGTACTGGGCGAGGACCGTCATCGTCCCCACGACGGCGACCGTGACCGCTCCGCTCTTGCTGATCGTACCGATCTGCGGCTGCTCGGTACTCCATCGAACGCGTTCGGTAATCTCCTCCTCCCGGCCATCCATCCAGACGAGATAAGCCTTCAGCTGGGCGGTCTGACCGGGATGCATCTCCAAAACAGCCGGTTCGACTTTCATGTAATGCGTGACGGTTCCCGGCTCATGCAGTTGTTCCGACATGCGTACACCCCCCTGAAAGCGCCTTGCGCTTGATAGAAAAATCCAGAATTGTTATGATGTAGGATACAAAAGCCCGAAAGTGGGACGAAATCTCCAGACGAAAGGCATGTTTATGAAAATTTTCAATATAACCAAAAGGCAGTGGATCGCTGAAAACGCGGCGTGCGCGGACACGGCTGTCAAAAGACTGGTCGGCCTGCTCGGAAAGTCCACGCTCTCTCCGGGGGAAGCCTTGGTGATCCGTCCCTGTCAAGCTGTTCATACCTGGTTTATGCGGTTTTCCATCGACTGTCTGTTCGTCGATCAGGAGGGAAAAATCGTCCACCTGATTTGCGACCTGGCACCGTGGAGATTTTCTCCTTTTATCAAAAACGCCGCCTGTGTGATTGAACTGCCTCCGCACACGATTTCAGCCACCGGCACTGAAATAGGCGATCGACTGGAAATGACCAAATCGTGAAAGGAATCAAATCATGATGATTATTCAACCGATCAATATCCACCCTCAGCCCATTTCAGCCCTCCTGGTTCACGCCCTGCAGATCGGAAAACGCATCTGGCTGAGCCAGTTTCCCGTTCTATTTCTGGTCGCGTCCCTTCTGTACTGGTCGCAGCAGGGACTGGCGGATTGGGCGCTTTCGAAGGGATGGCACTCATCCTTTGTCCCTCTGATTACGGCACCGGTAAGTGTCTTCTTCACGAATCTCTACTTGGTGTATGTAGCCATCGTCTTGAAGCGATCCGATTCCGGCATCCACTGGGATCAGCAGCTCCAGGCCGTATCGGCCACGGCGGTCCTGCTGCCCACCGTGATTCTCGCCAGTCTGCTTTCCTTCGCGGCGATCTTTCTGGGAACGATCCTGCTGATTATCCCCGGCTTGCTGCTGCTCCTCTGGTTTACGGTGTTCCCGCAGATTGCCGCATTTGAACGAATCGGAGCGATGGCTTCGCTCAAGCGCAGTCTCTTTTTAGTAAAAGGCTCTTCCCTCCGCGTAGCGGGCCTTTTGCTGGCCTTTATCGCCATACGCCTGGTTCTGCAACTGGTTCCGGAGCTGCTCTTCCCGACAGCAGCAAGCCAGCCGGGTCTGACCTTCTCGCTTTTCATCATCAGCGAAATGCTGATTCTCCCCTTTGAAGGAGCGGCCTACTACCTGCTCTATCTGGAGCTGCGGGCACGCAAAGAGGCTTTCGATTACGAGGTGTACCGGGAAGAAGCCAAGGCCGGGTAGATGCCTCACTCCTCCATGCGGGCCTCCGCCGACGCCGTCAAGGTCTTCTCGGAAATGCCGAATATCTTCATGAAGAAAAAGGGGCAGGTGACTTCTGTTTCCACGACGATTCTGCCTCCGCTGACCTCAACGCTGGTCAGTTCGGCGGCGGGAAAGTTTTTCGCCAGATAACTGGAAGCCAGAGCCCGCGCCTCCGAAGGAATCAGAACGACTTTTGGCCTTGCGGGCGGCGGCGGGTTCCACAGATCGCGATCGTAGGAATCAAGCCCCGCCCAGGCTGCGGCGTCCGTCGCCTCTGCCAGTCTGGCCTGGTGATAGGCCATCACACCGGTGTCGATGACCAGCCCGGCGATGGCAATCAGGACAGGGAGAAAAGCGGCGAACAGCACCAAAGCGCCGCCTTTTTCATCCCGCTTCCACCTTCTCCACATCTGTCTCCATCTCATCCGCTTTTTCCGCATCTCGGGCATTTTCATCGAACCTCATGCTTTCCCTTCTTCTACAAGATCTTGTACACGGCCGTATGCTCCAGTTTGACATTCGGACTGGAAAAAAACGCGCTGATGATCGGGACTTTCACCGGGTAGTCGTACGTCACCGATACATGGACGCTGTCCCCCGACTTCCACACATCGACCGTATGCGATCCCCTCAGCCCGTTCGTCAGGATGCTGAGCGCGGTGTTGCGAGCTTTGAGCCGCGCTTCGCCGCCTCCTTCATCATCCCAGATGGCCCCGGCTACCCTGGCTCCCTGACTGGCAGACAGGACGACCAGCGTTTTGGCGTACAGCATATGTCCGAATACGAGAACACCGGTGATCAGCAGGATCATGACGGGCAGGATGACGGCGAATTCGGTAATGGCTTGCCCGTCTTCTCGTTTTGCCCATCTGGTTACTGCTCTCCCCTTCATCCATCCCGCTCTCATCCTTTCACGCTCCCCTCCCTGCACCGATTTCCTTTTCCGTGATCAACTGAGGATGCGGACAGTATTTGCCTTCACTTAGGCGCTGATCCGGATGGCTGGATTGCTTCCTGCGTCTTCAAGACTAAAGATCTCCTCCTGCATATTCCAAATACATCGTCAGAAGCGTCCCAATGAAGATGGCGATCCCGTAGGGAAATGCGCCTTGGGAGCGATCCTTTAAAGTGCTCATAAATTCTTTCATTTTTCCGGTAAAAAAGTAGATAGAGAGCAGGGAGAAAAGATGGAAAATTCGCCTCCACCCTTTTCTGCGAAGAATGAGTCCCATCGCGATGACGCCGCCTACAGCGATGACGACCAGGCTGTTGGCGACAATAAACGAAAGTCCCATGACAGCCCCGATCGCAGCCATCATTTTGACATCCCCTGCGCCGTATGCGCCCAGCAGATACGGGATGAAGAAGATCCCGAGTCCGGCCAGCATGCCAAGCACGTGCTCGACGAAGCCGGACCAGCCATACTGGATAGCTCCGTTTGCCAGTCCGACCAGTGCGAGCGAGACGGTCAGCTGATTGGGAATCCGGTATTTCCAAACATCGTAGATAAGCGCAATCGTCAGTCCGATGAAGCAGATTCCGTGCGTGTACAGATCGATACTCATGGACGCTCCACCCTGTTATTTTGCCTCCAGCGATTTGGCAATGGTTTCAAATACGGCTTTGATCTTTTCCTTCATGGCCACGAGACCGGCGATCGCCGCGACCGCAATAATTCCCAGGATCAAGCCGTACTCGCTGAGAGCCTGCCCGTCTTCTTCCTTCCAAAAACGCACCAGCGTTTCTTTTGCCTTCATCTCGAATCCCTCCGATATGATTGAATGGTGGTTACAGCCCTTGCAGGCTAAACACATAGCCTTCTTGTTGGAATGGGTAATCGCTGATCCATACGTCTTTCTTGTCTATTACGATGTGAATGGGGCGGGCTTCGCCGGTCTGCAGCTGGCCGACGTCCTCCGGGGCCGGAGCGAACGGCACCTCTACCACTTTCTGCCCGTCGCCCTGCTGGATCGTCAGCTTGACGGAAGCCAGCTCCGCACTCGTCAGCACGGTGTCAGGCTTGCCGTTTCTCAGCATCATCACGGCGAGCAGCGAGCCATCCTCCTGGTAGGCGGCGGTCACGGGGACGACATCCACGGTTCCTTCCGCCAGCGGCAGGTAGATGTCAAGCAGTGTGGCCAGGTAGTTCTTCATCGCTTCCGACTGAAACGCATCCTGATGCTCCAGTACAGTCAACTTCGAATCCAGCCATTTTCCGCCTTGCTTGACGATCTCATCCCGTTTTGCTTTCAACTGCTCTTTGACTGCCTCCAATTGCTTGGTGCGCTCAGCCAACTCATCTTCCTTCAGATCGCCGAGCTGCTCGGCACGATATTGCAGCTTGCGATCAACCACGTGATTTTCCTGGCCCCCTGTGGCGGGGGTACTGCTCTCCCCGCCACAAGCTGCCAGAGAGAGCACCAGGCATAACCCCATCCCTGCGTTGCACATTTTTTTCAGTAGCATGGTTACGTCCTTTCCTGCACGAGGCTGGTCACCCGAATGCCTTGCGCACATTGCCAAAGAATTTGGAGACCGAACTCTTTGCGGCGCGTGCAGCTTTGCGCGTCCCGCTCCACGCCCGGCTGGCTGCTTTTCTTACAGTCGGCACGGGTTTTTGGGTGATTTTTTTCACCGCGGATGCCGCTCGTCTGGCTGCCTTCACCGTCGTCCCGACCACTTTCTTGGCTGTTTTTACTGCACGGACTGCGCGGGTGGTTGTCTTTTTGACAGCGGCCACTGTCCGTTTGGCCGTATTCTTCACGGCGCTGGCGACGCGAGTGGCTGTCTTCTTCGCGGCACTGTACGCGCGCTTCGCGGTCTTCTTGACTGCACTTGCTGCACGGGATGCCGTCTTTTTCACGGCACTAGCGGCACGCTTCGCGGTATTCTTTACGGCAGCCGCTACCCGGCTTGCGGTCTTCTTCGCCGCGCTCACCGCACGCTTCGCGGCGTTCGCTACAGCGCTGGCCACACGGCTCGCGGTCTTCTTCGCAGCACTGGCCAGAGCTTTTGTCCCCTGGGAAATCGCACTGCCCAGATTTTTCGCTGCATTCCAAGCACGGCCCGCCAGTGCTTTCCCCTGATTCCACACCCATTTGGCAGCCGCCGCGATTTCTTTTCGGTACTTGATCCCGACGGATACCAGCGCGGCTCCCAGCGCAATCCCGGCGACAATCGGGGCCGCAGGCGTAGCCAACAGAAACGGCAATGCCGCCCCCGCCAACCCGCCGATGATGTCAGCCGTGCCCTCGGCCACTTTCCAGCCGTCTCCTTTTTTCGCTCCCTGGACGACATCGTAGACGCCAAAGCCGGCCGAAATCGCGGAGAACGGGGCCGCCAGCTTGGCGAGCAATACACTCGTCGGTCCATTGGAGATCGTGGTCCAGCTAAACTCATTTTTCAGCTTCGCCCACCAGCTGAGATTCGCAGCGCCATTTACTGCTCCTGTAAAAGTTTGCTGATATTGGAAGGCTGCGCGAAAATCGATGGCCTTGAGCACAGGGTCCAGCCCTTTTTCCAGTGCCTGCGAACTCCAGTGCTCGGCTCCGGCATCATTGAATACTTTCGCCCCGGAGGACACGACGCTGATGAGGCCGACGACAACATTCCCTCCGCTTGGGTTGCTCGCCACGCCCTCAACAGCCTTGGCCACCTCTACCAGATACGAATACGAACTGTTAAACGTCTTCGCTGCTTTGTATCCAAGCGGGTCTTTGGCTTCCGTCTCGCCAGCCTTCGCACTCCCTTGCGGCAATGCGCCGGGAGCTGCACCATTGGACGACTCAGAGGCAGGCTGGACGTTGTTTTTCTCGTCGGCTTTGATCATGTTGGGGTTGGGCTTTTCGTTTGCCGAGACGACTCCTGCGGGGATGCCAAACCATAGGATGTTGAGCAGCAAGATGAGAACGACAGACACGCCCGCTACGCACTGCTTCCTCCGCCTGTTTCGGAGCATCCAGTACATGATCTACCTTCCTTCCTGCTATGAGACTGGATCAGTCCAGCCGAGCTGAAACTGATGCACATCTGCTCCCCTCTACCACCCCCTTTCGGCCTGCGGACAAGCGCCGCGGTGGGAATCAAGCCAGAATGCTTGCGCCTTCCGCTCCCAGCAGCCATTTTTTCTTGAGCAGTTCATCTGTATGCTTGCCGATAAAGTCCCGCTCTTCGTTTACGATCGTCCAGATCGCCTGCTCCCGCGTCTGCGTTCCCCGTTCATGGATCGAGATCCGCTCCACCCGGAAAGAATCGTCCAGCAGACCGACAACATTGCGGGCCAGCTTTTCTTCGCCGCTGGAAAACCATTCTTTGTCCATCGCTTCCTTCAGCAATCGTCGCGATTCTGTCCGGGCCGTATGAGACTCGAGCAGAACCAGCACTCTTTTGCGAGACTCCTCCATGAATGCGAGCATCCGTCCGTCCAGCACGCCGATCTCCGTCTCCTTCAGCGGCTGTCCGGCCCGGATCGGCTCCAGCCGCTGCATAATCTCTCTCCCCAGGGCATTCATCTGATTCCCCAGCTCCATCGCCGTCTGGAGGTATTCCTGGTAGCCATCCAGGTGGACCTGGGCGGCCTCCCGCTCCTGTTGTCCGAGATGGGCGCACAGGCGCTTCCCGAGCTCCTCCACACAGCGGATCATTGGTGCGAACGCTTGGGGATCACCGGCCAGGTTTTTTTGCAAAAACGCCAGATTGTTGTCCAGGGTCACAATCAACTGGTACATCCGCAGACATCTGCGCGTCAGATCATAGTCAGATACGAGTCTGCCCTCCTGATCGACAATCGCAAACTGTCCGAAATTGGTTTCCATGCGCAGCAGCACGGACATCGGATAGATGCCGACGAGACGGTATGAACTTCCGTCTACGATCATATCTACACTCATGTAGATCTGCTGCAGTCCGCGCTTGAAAGGTGCCAAGGCTGATTTATAGATCCCTGTTGCCGGCGACATGATCCATAGCAGTTTCATTCGTTGCGTCCTCCTCGTATATTCATTGAAGTATGGTCAGTTCAGGACAAACCGGAACAGTTCGATAAAGACCGGCCCGAGAATAAAAATCGTCATGGCCGGAAAAGCAAGCAGCAGCAAGGGGAGAAACAGCTTAAGCGAAGCTTCTGCACCCAGCTTCTGCGCTTTTTTCTTGCGATCCTCCCACACCTCGGAAGCCTGCTGGCGCAGCACCGCGGTGATTCCCCCTGCTCCCCGCTCGATCGTTTGCGACAGGGCGGAGACAAATCGGCTGACCTCCTCCACCTGACAGCGGTCGGCCATTTTCTCCAGCGCCTCGATTTGGCCCACGCCGTAGCTCACGTCACTCGCGACGATCAGCAGTTCTTGGGCGAGCACCCCTTTTTGGCGGGTGGATACCTCGCGCAGCGCGGGAAAGAGATGGAGGCCCGCTTCACACATAATCGCGACCGCATTGAGCAGGTGGGGCAATTCGCGCCGGATGGACTCCTGGCGGCGTTTGATTCTGCTCTTCAGCCATTGCTGCGGCAGCAGGTAGCCGAGAGGCCCCACCGCCAGCGCAAGCAGGTAGTAATCAGGCTGACCGCTGGCCCACCCCAAAAACAGAAAGTAAAGGGCAGCCAGCAAGGCACAGGCCACTTGCACGCTGACGAAATTCTCGACCGTCCAGTTCTCGGACAACCCGGCGTGAATCAATTTGACCTGGATGTCCTTGCGCTGTTTGGGCCGGATGCGAATCCGCAGCGTGGCCAAAAGGCTCATGGCAAACGGTGTGATCAGCTGGACCGGACCGGCTTTTCGCGTAGTGGAGGCGACGTAGGACGACATAAAGACGAAGCCTTTTTTCACTTTTTGCACGTGTATCCACCTGGTGGGCATCAAGACCAGGACCACCAAAACAAAGGAGAGGGAGGCAATCAGCATCGGCATCTGTCTTCACCCCCTATATATTGATCTTTGTGATGGCGCGGCCGAGAAAGTAGTTGGCGATCAGCATGAGGGCGGCCAGAAACATGAGGCTGGAGCCCACCCAGGAGTCGTACATCGGTTCCATGTAGCCCGGATTGAGGACCATGATCACCAAGACGATGCCCAGCGGCATAAAGGTAAGCATTTTGGCCTCCATCCGCTTTTGGGCCGTCGCCACCATAATTTCTTGTTGGACGGTAATTTTATCCGTAATCATCATCGTCGTGTTTTGGATGACTTCCGCCAGATTGCCGCCCCGCGACTTGGTGATCAGGGCTGCATCGACAAACTGCGTGACATCCTCCTGATTGATCGCATCGCGGAATTTTTGCAGCGCCTCCTCCAGCGAGACGCCGAATTGTATGTCCCGGTTGAGCTTTTCCAATTCGTCCAGCATGGGGCGTTCTTTTTTATGGCCAAGCTGCTTCGCCAGGTCCTGCTGGCAGCGCAGCAGCGCCACCTGGAGGGACGCCCCTGCCTTCAATGAACTGGCGATGGACAAAATTGCCTCGCGAAATTGCAAGATCATGATTTGGCGCAGTTTTTCCTGCCGGTTTTTCTTCAGGGTCCGGGGGACGAAAATGCCCATCAACCCTGACAATATGGCAAAGAACTGGTTCTGAAAAAGCAGGAGGCCAAAGAGGTACAAGAGTACGCCCGATACCGTGATCAACAGGTAGTCCAGCGTTTTCGAATCCGATGAGGAGCCGAGCTGCAGCCAGCGGGACAGCACGCCGGACCGCTTCTTCGCCGATGCCTCCACGTGGTTCAAGCGCTCAATCTGGCGAATCAGTCCTTTTTTCTGGGGAAACTCCCCGTAGATGAGCACATAGAGCAGCTCGATAAACGAGCGGAGCAGCACATACAGGGAGAGCATGACGGCGATGTAGGTCATCAGCATGGCTGCTCCCCCGCTTCCCGTGCCCACGCGGCAAACATCTCTTCCGAAAAGCCGTGGGACAGCCATTTTTCCATCTGGAGGACCGCCTCCCCCGTCGGGACCAGGCGGCCCCGCAGACGGCCGTCTTCATCGGTCCCCTCCATCTTCCAGCGGAACAGGTCGATGCATTCGATTTCGCCATCCCGGTAATCGCGGATCTCGCAGATTTGCAGCACTTTGCGGGAACCGTCACGCAATCGGCCGAGGTGAACGATGATTTCCACGGCCGAGGCGATCTGTCTGCGAATCGCGGGGAGCGGCAGCTCCAATCCCGACATCAGGACCATCGTCTCCAGGCGGGAGAGCATGTCGCGCGCCGAGTTGGCGTGTCCGGTCGTCAGCGAGCCGTCGTGACCCGTATTCATCGCTTGCAGCATGTCGACAGCCTCTCCGCCGCGCACCTCCCCGACCACGATCCGGTCCGGGCGCATCCGCAGCGCCGTCCGCACCAGATCGCGAATCGTGATCGCCCCTTTGCCCTCTACGTTTGGCGGCCGCGTCTCCAGTCGAACCAGGTTTTCGATATGAGTCACCTTCAGCTCGGCGGCGTCCTCTACCGTAATCACCCGCTCCGTCTGCGGGATAAACATGCTGAGCGCATTGAGAAACGTGGTTTTCCCCGATCCGGTTCCCCCGGACACGACGATATTGTAGCGGGCCTGAACCAGCTTCTCCAGCCACTCCGCGATTTCCGGCGAGAGCGCGCCCAGCTCCACCAGCTGCTGCATATTGTAAGGATTCTCGGGAAACTTCCGGATCGTGACGATCGGCCCGCCGAGCGAGATGGGCCGGATCACCACGTTTACACGGGAGCCGTCCGCCAGTCTGGCGTCCACAATCGGATCGCTTTCATCCACTTTGCGGTTGATCGGGGCGACGATTTTCTCGATCAGATGGAGCAGCTCCGCCTCCGATTCGAACTGGAGCGGGACCCCTTTCTCCGACAGGGCGAGGCGCATCTTCCCCTTTTCCTCGATAAAAATCCGCTCGATGCCATTGATCATGATCTCTGTAATCTGTTCGTTTTTTACCAGGGGATCGATGATGCCGTAGCCGACGAGCTGCTGAACGATCTCCTCCACCATTCCCCGCTTCTCCTCCAGGGTGAGGATCAGGTGGCCGAAGCGGGAGTCGCCCTCCTCCTCCAGCACCTTCCAGATCACCTGGCGCAATCGCTCCGGTTGACTCAACAAGCGCTGGTCCTTTTTGTTCTGCTCGATGATCCGTTCACGGACGGCGGCTTTCAGCTCAGGCAGGCGATTCTCATCGAGCGAGCGGGCTTCTCCCGCACCCTCTGCCTGCACGCCCGCCTTCTTCTGTCTAATGGCCTCTTCGACTCGCACGCGTGAACACCCCCCGCAAGCTGAAGCCTTTGCCCAGCTCCTTTTTTGTAAAAACCGGACAGATGTAGTTGGCGATTCGCCGGTAGTACCGGTTGATCTTGAGGTGAGGCCGCTCTACCAGGGAGATGCCTCGGTTGGTGAATCCCTGGATTTGCTGGTACATATCCGGGATCGTCTCCGCAATCGGCATGGAGAGGATTTCCTCCAGCTCCGCAGTCGGAAAGCCGATCGAGGAGTGGTACCGGTTCAGCACCAGGTAACGGGATTGCAGCGGCCGATTCAGCTTTTCCACGATGTCAAAGGTGGACAAGAGCGACCAGTTGGCCACGACATCGGTCGTCGTGACGTAAAAGAGGTCCGTCGCCGCACTCAGCAGCGAAATATTTTTGGGCGACAGATCTGTGGAGGTATCCATCACGATCACGTCATAATGAAGGGTCTCCAGTGCCTCCAGGATGCGGTCGGTCATGTCCAGGGTCATGTTGCTCATCTTGTAATGGGACGCTGCGCTCAGCACATGCAGCTTCTTCCCCTCCACCTCCACCTCGTGGATGGACTCTTTGAGCGTCTGCACGAGGTCTTCCTTGTGGCCGATGCCCTGCTCGATCATCCCGATGGCATCCGTCAGCCCCCGCGTCCGCGGCAGGTACAGGTAGGCGGACACCTGGCCAAAGGTAGCGAAGTCGATGAGCAGCACCTTTTTCTCCTTCAGTGCCAGCTGGCAAGCCGTGTTGATGGCCAGGGTCGTTTTCCCTACGCCGCCCTTCGGCGAAAAGAACAGGACCCGCCTCGCTTCCTCATTGCCCAGGATCTCGCTCACGGCCGCCTTGCTCCTCACCGGCTGCGTATGCCCCGGCGTAAAGGAATAGATGCGCGGCGGCAGCAAATCGAAAGGTATGTATTTGTACATGATCTCCACAGAGCCATGGTGGTGGTCCAATTGCAGCTTTCGCAGCTTTTCCATCTGGTCGGTCAGGATCATGATCTTGGCGACCCGACGGTTTTTGATCTGAATGATCTCATCCTGCGGGCTGGGCATCAGCTCCAGATTGATCAGCACCACATCCACGTCATGGGCGCCGCAATAGGCGTACAGCTCCACGAGCGAATGCACCTGGGCGACTACCCGGATAGAGGCGTGCTGCTTCTCAAAATAACGGTGGAGCTCACGCATGTACGCGGGGTCCTGGTCTGCCACGGCCACCCGAATGTACGGGGCTGCACTGGCAGGCGCATAGTCAAAGTCCATTCGATTTCACCTTCTTCGTCCAATCCTTAATTGAGCAGCAACGAATTCGTTACCGGGGTCACACGCTCCCGATCTCCATTCCATGGATTGAGAATCAGGTCGAGGTTCCCTGTGTTTTTTGCGAGCGAGAGTTTGACAGCTTCCTGCGGGGAGACCAGCAGGGTCACATGCTGCAAGGTATTGCCCCGATCGGCGCCTTTGCCGGTGACCGGCTCGATGTCAAACACTTCGATCTGCTGGAGAATCATGTGCGCCACAGTGCCTCCCGCCGCTTCCGATTTCGCAGAATAGATCACATCCACCCAATCTCCCTTTTTCAAGCGGTTGTCTACCACGGAGGCGGGCGGGAGAGCCACGGTAATCAAGCGTTTTTCCTTGGGGATAAAATAGGTGACATCCACGCTGCCGTCTTTTCTCAGATACAGATGCCGCTGCTCCGGAAAAACCAGCACCTGCGGATCCAGCTCGAACGGTTTGCCCGCTTCGATTTTCTGCAGCGTAATTCCGCCCACGACTTCCTCTTTGGACGTAGACGGCTTATGGACGAGGAGACGGGCGGAATCAACTGCTACCTCCACCGGCTTTACCATCTCTTCGGTAATCAGCGTATGCTGCGGGATTTCCTTTGCCGCCACCATCACCACGGTCGTTTGGCGCAAGGAATCCAAATATTCGTACACCGAGTAGGCAATCGCCCCCGCGCTGAGCAAAATAAAGAAGATTCGCCAACCCACTTTCGCAATCATGAAGCTTCCTCCTGCCAAAACATGACAATGATTTCAAGACATTTCCTCTATAGACCGAAAAACCCATGAAATGGTTGCAGGACATAAGAAAAAAACACCAGTTTTTTAGAAAAAGTACCCAGTACCATGTCCTTAGCGTTGTCCCTCCTTTTGCCCATCTCCGTTATAGGTATGCTTTAAGGCATCCTGCTCATGCCGCAGAAGGGAAGGGCAAGTATCGGCCAAAAAAAAACCGAGCGGCTCAGGATCTGAAATCCTGTTTTCCGCTCGGCTCCTGCCTCGCCCGTCGTATCAGCGCCACTGAAACCACCCGCTCGGCTGTACGTTCACATTTACGTTGATTTGCTTGATTTCCAGATACTCCTCATATCCATAGGTGCCCAATTCACGTCCGATCCCGCTTTGCTTGTAGCCTCCCCACGGCGCTTCGTTAAACGCGGGATGATAGGTGTTGATCCAGGTAATCCCTGCCCGCAGCTTGCGGATGACGCGGTGCGCCTTGGCTACATCCGAGGTGAATACGGCGCCGGCCAGGCCGTATCGGGTGCCGTTGGCCAGCTCGATGGCTTCTTCTTCGGTGCGAAAGGTTTGAATAGCCAAGACGGGTCGAACAAGCTCTCTTCCAGGAGCAAGCGGGACCCGGCTGAGCAAACTTCGCCCTGATTGGCGAAGATGGCGAACAGGGCGTAGTCGGTCGCCTACCTCACGGGCAAAGCCCATCTCGTGCGTGACGACGACCATGGTCATCCCTTCCAGCGCCAGGTTTTTCATGACGACCAGCACCTCTCCGACCAGCTCAGGGTCGAGCGCTGAGGTCGGCTCGTCAAACAACAGCAATTTGGGTTTCGCCAGCGCCCTGGCAATCGCCACGCGCTGCTGCTGTCCGCCGGAGAGAGAGTGGGGGTACTGATCCCATTTTTCTGCCAGCCCCACCTTTTGCAGCAGTTGTTTGGCTTCGGCGATCGCCTCTTCCTTTTTCATCCCGCGCACCTGAATCGGTCCCTCGATCAGATTTTCCAGCACGGTCTTGTGGGCAAAGAGGTGAAAGCCTTGAAACACCATGCCGATCTCGGCGCGGAATTTGCTCAGTTCCTTGGAGGAGCGTTCCGCCCTCTTGCCCCCCGCTTCCCGGAACAAGATGGACTTCCCCTCCAGCCGGATGTCTCCGGAGGTGGGGTACTCCAGCACATTCATCATGCGCAGCAGTGTGCTCTTTCCGCTGCCGCTGGGGCCGATGATGACCACGACCTCCCCTTTTCCGATCGAGAGGTCTACGCCTTTGATGACCGGTTTATCTCCAAATGATTTTTTGATCTCAATGAGCTCGAGCATGGTTGCCGCCTCCCCTCTTCTCCAGATAATCGACGAGCAGCGCCAGCGGGTAGTGGAGCAGCCAGTAGATCGCCCCGACGATTGTGAAGATCACGAGGTTTTTGAAGGTGGCGGCGGCCAGCAGATGGCCCTGATGCATCAGCTCCGCCACGGTGATGACCGCCGCGAGCGAAGAGTTTTTGGTCAAAGCGATCGCCGAGTTGCCGATGGCTGGCAGCATGTTCTTCCAGGCCTGCGGCAGAATGATGCGCCGCATCGCCAGCCAGTCGTCCATGCCGATCGCTTTGGCCGCTTCCATCTGTCCTTTGGGAATCGACTGGATGCCCGCCCGGAAAATCTCCGCCATGTAAGCGCTTTCTGAACAGCGCACCTTCGATCCGCTTGTTGTCGACGTCCTTGAGCATATCGCCGAACTGCTTGTATACTTTCATTTCGATGTCGAGCGCCTTCCCTTTTTCCTCCAGCATTGTTTGGTAGGAAGTGCCGACAGCGGAGCGGCATCAGACGAGTAACCAGAAAATTCGGGATAATACGGCCATTCTGCATCATACCCTGATGCGTGATGGCATCGAACAAAAAAAGCGGATGCTCCCCCTACGGGAAACATCCGTTATCGCTCACCTTAAAAAGCAGCCCAGGTAAAATCGATGCTCAGGTACCCGATCGGCTCTTCTTTCCAGGTGAGCGGCTCTTTGGTGGCCAGTTCCGGCTTGCGGAAACAGACGAGGTCTTGATGATAGCCAAAGGCGCGGCACACTTCCGGCCGGAAGGCGTGAATCCCGCAGCGATCCCGGTTGATGTCGTAGAAAATGCAGGTTCCAAATAATCGGGGCTGCGTCTCCAGTTCCGTCCGAACCTTTCGGGGAAACGCCTTGATCTTTTTGTGAATGGTTTTCAATTCTTTCTCTGTTATGGGAACCGGACCGCAGCATAACCCATTACACCCTTGACAAGGTAACGTGTCCATCATTTATACAACCTTTCAGTGCTAACTTCTCAGCTTTTCACTATCTGTTCGGACCTGGTTCCAATCCAAGATTTTCCCTTACATCTCTCAGTGCTAACTTCTCAGCTTTTCACTATCTGTTCGGACTCGCTCGCGTGCGGAGATGCGCGTGTGCTGGACGTGTGCTAACTTCTCAGCTTTTCACTATCTGTTCGGACAAGAAGCGAGGGTCTCGGCGGGTGCGCTCAGTCGGTACGTGCTAACTTCTCAGCTTTTCACTATCTGTTCGGACACACGGGCAGAAGCCGAGGCGATCACAGCTGCCGGTGCTAACTTCTCAGCTTTTCACTATCTGTTCGGACGGAAACTCTGCCCCTTATCTCGTCACGCGCTTGGAAGGTGCTAACTTCTCAGCTTTTCACTATCTGTTCGGACTACCTCCTCAATTGTCATCATCTCTTCAGGGTTAGGTGCTAACTTCTCAGCTTTTCACTATCTGTTCGGACAAAAAGTGACCAAGTATTATAGCTACGGGCATTTATGTGCTAACTTCTCAGCTTTTCACTATCTGTTCGGACGCGTTGAGCTGCTATTCGGAGCAACGAACGCCAGTGGTGCTAACTTCTCAGCTTTTCACTATCTGTTCGGACCCAGCGAAAATTGTATAAAATCAACGATGATTTAATTTGTGCTAACTTCTCAGCTTTTCACTATCTGTTCGGACTTATAGTCATCCTCAAGCCTCTTCATTGGATAAGTATGTGCTAACTTCTCAGCTTTTCACTATCTGTTCGGACCATTCTAGCCAAGGGACTTACGTATTACAAGCGGGGTGCTAACTTCTCAGCTTTTCACTATCTGTTCGGACGATAACCTGCCTACAGGCGCAATTGTGGCAGTCGGGGTGCTAACTTCTCAGCTTTTCACTATCTGTTCGGACGTCTGCACGATGGAATAATGCCTATGGATAATTTGTGCTAACTTCTCAGCTTTTCACTATCTGTTCGGACGAATGATGGCAGTAAAAATGAAATTGATGGTCGGGAACGAGTGCTAACTTCTCAGCTTTTCACTATCTGTTCGGACTACAATGCGCCGTGGTAAACGATCCGCTTGGCTTACCGTGTGCTAACTTCTCAGCTTTTCACTATCTGTTCGGACGTATTAACCGCATCCAAACCAGGTAGTTTCACCATGTGCTAACTTCTCAGCTTTTCACTATCTGTTCGGACGCATCAGCACCGGAGGCTAAGTTGACCGTAAACCTCGTGTGCTAACTTCTCAGCTTTTCACTATCTGTTCGGACGTCTCAGGCCCAGCACCAGCGCAATATCAAACGCCAAGTGCTAACTTCTCAGCTTTTCACTATCTGTTCGGACGGAGTTTGCGGAGTGGGTTCGCGGCAAGCTCGACGGTGCTAACTTCTCAGCTTTTCACTATCTGTTCGGACGAGGGGCAAATCAACTCTTTACTAAATCAACTGATTTGTGCTAACTTCTCAGCTTTTCACTATCTGTTCGGACGATTGTAAATCTTGCTGGAGGGGGCGTTGATTGTGGGGTGCTAACTTCTCAGCTTTTCACTATCTGTTCGGACAAATGAGGGATAAAAAGTACTTTTTGTCCTACTACGGGTGCTAACTTCTCAGCTTTTCACTATCTGTTCGGACTCAACATCCGGGATAACGCGACACGCTACCCCTCTCCCTAGTGCTAACTTCTCAGCTTTTCACTATCTGTTCGGACCAGCTTGGCGATCAGATCACGCAACTCAACGGAGGTGCTAACTTCTCAGCTTTTCACTATCTGTTCGGACGGCATCATCCTGGCGTGGAAATATGGCCGCAAGCTGTTGTGCTAACTTCTCAGCTTTTCACTATCTGTTCGGACCCCACTGAGCCGCCAGATCAATTCCGCCGATCCCCGCGTGCTAACTTCTCAGCTTTTCACTATCTGTTCGGACCATCCAAATGTTTGGAAGATCGGCTCTACCCTGACAGTGCTAACTTCTCAGCTTTTCACTATCTGTTCGGACTATCTAGTTGTGGCTAACTATCATGAGGTACTCAAGTGCTAACTTCTCAGCTTTTCACTATCTGTTCGGACCCCGAAACAGGGGAGGATTCGCCGTGAGCATCTTTTGTGCTAACTTCTCAGCTTTTCACTATCTGTTCGGACATACCTCTGCAGGAGATCATCATCCGATTCCGCGTCGTGCTAACTTCTCAGCTTTTCACTATCTGTTCGGACTGCTGCTCGCACCAACACTACAACCGGAATCTTTTCAGCCCTCTGTTTCGAGCAACCCAAATTTCGTTCATCATGAGGGTATCCTAAACCCACCAACTACCATGAGAAAATCCGCAGGAACCCAGTAGTACCAACGCATTCGAGCAACATCTGATGTTTTTGCCCTGAGCAAGTGCTCGCATGAAAAAAATTGGATTCGACCTAAGCGATGGGTCCGAATCCATCGCTGGTCAAATCCCCGAACAGATAGTGAAAGAAAGAAGTTACCCGTGATCGTACGTTTATCACGTACAGTGCACATGCACGGGATTACCGACATCCTATAGATGCCAGCTTTATTTTATCATAACTTGAAAAATCTAACAACTTATATAGTGATTAATAGATAAGTTTGGTAATATCTCGCGGCAGGTATTCTTTCCCTACTGTGGATATCCTCTTATCTAACTGGTTTTTTGTCACAGGTCCAATCTGGACAAACATCACTTGATCTTGCTTGTGATGGACGATATCTTCCAGCTTTGCTTTGAGTTCGGCCTCTTGTACACCCGTCAGTTGGCAAATGAATACCGAATACTGTACATGGTCACCATATCCCTTCATCAACTTGAAAACCTTCCGCCATCTTTTAGGATCTCCAATATCGTAACTAACCAATACATATTGTCTCATAGCTACCTTGTAATCAATGGACGGTATTCGGGTAGTTCACCATCGAGATACCTGGCTACCATACGTGTCTCAAGCTCCAATGTCCGACGATAACTGATCTTGTACCCAAAGCTTGGGTGAGTAAGCATTTCCTGCATTCTGCGCTCGTATGCGGCGAAGAAGGCTTTTCGTCCATTTTTCTTTAATTGGCAGCTATCCGGTCCCCAATAGAAGTCTTCTCTTTGTACTTCACCTGTATTTAACACACGCAGAACAACGCTGTCTACGATGAGAGGGCGAAAGGGTTCCATAATATCCAGAGCTAAAGAGGGACGACCCGGTTCCATGCTATGATAAAAACCAAAAAGTGGATCGAGGCCGACATTCACACATGTCGCATAAACATCTCTAGCAAGAAGGGTATATCCTAACGACAGTAGGGCGTTCACCGGATCCTTAGGGGGACGGCGATTTCGACCGTTCATAATCAGCTTTTCTTCATATTCCAGTTTTTTTAGCATGGTAGGGAAGGATTGCATGTAAAGTCTGCCAGCACGCCCCTCTATACCTCTCAGGCTATCCAGACTCTCCACGATTTCCGCTTTTTTCTGCAACTCCTTCATTTCATGCAATACTGTTTTTTGTACATTTCCATTTCGTCGTATCAAAGTCCGTTGGTTGGCTATCTTCGCTTGTACAATCCATCTTGCCAATTTTAGTGCTATTTCTGGGTGTTGGAACTTAATAAATTGGTTTTTGCGGACCCCAATATTTTTACTGACAGGGGGAGTAGTTACCGCGACCAATTTTCCGTGACTGCTGAGATAGCTAATACTGACTCCACAGGCCATGAGAAAATGCAGCAATTGAGTAGAACATTGCACGTTTCCCATCAGTGTAACGTGGACTAAATCCTTTATGGGAATATCGTCTACCCGTCCGTCTTTGTATGATATGGTCAAACTCTCTCCCGATTTCCCGAGCCTGGCACCGTGTTCCATCACATACAATACTCCGCCATCTGATCGGTCCGGAACAATTTTCCTGATGTTTGTACTAGTCCCGAGCAAATAGTTTGTTTCATCAGGCAAGCAGACATAATTCATTGAACAGCGAAAGCATTTGTTCGAATCCTGCAACGGTCCAGGGATGCCGGATTTCTCAATTATCTTAGCCCTGTCAATGCAAGCCTGGGTAGCCTTCACGAGTTCTTCGGTAAATTCAATTTTTACTTTTCGTTTGTTTCCCCTGTAGTACAAAAAGCCGTAATCGGAGCGATAGCCATTGGAGCGAAGCAGCATGCCTTGAGCACAAAGTTGAATCTGGTCATTGGGCCATGCGCTTCCCGATAGTTCATACTCCCCAACAAAAAATGACCGGGAAGCGTCCGGCGAAGATGAATGCTTTGCTTCCACCGGAGACCATTGATTGTCTTCAAGGGATACCGTGTCCAATTTACCGACAATCCCTAATTGCTCATCTCCCAGATGTAGACTAAAGGGAGCGTTGCCCCAGAGTTCTTCTGGTGCAATCTCCCCTTTTCTTAGTCTCATTTCAGCCCGTCGGTGTTGAGCGGTTCCTTCTATTGTATCTACGCTGTCCTCAAAAAGTCCTTGCACATGCATGATGTAAAAGAGACGCTCACAATACTGTACCTCATTTAACATCCGAATAGGAATAGTCGACATGACAATAGGGACCTCCTGTGTTTGCCCCCTAACGACCCGTCAATATTTTTTCTCTGAGCAGCTTCTCCAGTCTGGCTTTTACGATACCCCAAAATTCTACCTGTGGTCGCCATGTATCGCTTGGAAAGAATGTTCCACTGGGATCGCGAAACAAGGTTTTATATTCGCCGCGAACCTCTTTTGCTTCTTCCAGACCTTCAAAGGATTCTTCCCCGTCTTCAGATTCGTATGAATCGTCCGGTAAGGCTTTTTTACTTTTAAGTTTGGCTTGCGCGTCCCATTTATATACCTGTTCATCTGCAAATCGCTTGACCAACAAACCTTTACCCAGACGTTTTTCGTATTTTGGAACAAATGCAACGTTACCCTCGTATTCAACAGCCTGGCAAACAATTCGAAATATCTCTTGGTTTCGCGTCCAAAACCTCCTCTGAAGATTTTGAGCCGCATTAATATCCGCATGAATCAAAATGACATCTTGACTATTTGGTCCAGACAATGTGACAAACAGTTCTCCGCCCTGCATCGGAACGATGTCTCCTGGCTGAAGGTACTGAAACTGCTCTTCTTTTAAGAAATTTTTTCGAAGAAGCTGGTCTTTAAACAACGGGTTGTTGATATCTTTTTCCGTGACTACATGGCAACGAATGCCTGGAGCACCGGTTCGTGCATGAAAACGGGATGAAAATTCCGACCTGACATCCCCCACCTGTAACCCAAATGGTTCACCTTGCATCCACGTGTGTCTGGGGATACTGCGATGTGCCCATTTCATCAACAGAGAGTTTTCCATGCGTGAACGATCCTGTTTCATTCGATACCTGCTCAGGTCTTCAAACAAGATGATCTGACAGGCGGGATAGCTGGCTACCCATTTTGCATGTTTGTCCACATACTTGTAGCCAAGTGCTGTCATTACGATTAAATTAGCCATTTGCTTCAAACGGTTATCTTTCACCTCTTGTATGTGAGTCAGTAAACCCTGTGCAAATTGCTCCTTCTCTTGAAGATGATTTTTTTCCTGAGGCCTTCTACTCCGCTTGCTCCAAGAAATTAGCATGCGACGCAGACTTTCCAGTTCCTCTATATTCCACATGGACAAACCTGCTAGGTTTCTCCTGCCGGGACCAAAAGACTTTTTCCACTTGGTTAAAGCAGCACCCACCAATCTTTCCAGTTCCCGATATGTCTTTTCTATTTGCTCGGTCCAAACATCAGGATCTGCCGTCACCCTTTGAAGCAATTCGCGTAACACTGGAATTAGCTGATCTCGCTCAACTTGAGTTACGTTTTCATTCTGCCATAGTGCTTGCTCCAAATCAGTCACGGCTTTCAGGCGTTCCGCTTCTGTTTCCCTGCTATGGAGCCTCTGGATATTGCTCAGCATTCTGATTAACTGTCGTACCCCGTAGCGCTGATTTGTTCTCAGCTCGCGTGCCTCCCGGATACGCTTATCCGGCTTTTCGCCGGGGAGGTTCACCAGTAAACTTCTGCAATGCACTGCATACAGATCGTTATCTGGCAGGCGAAAGCATAATTTGCTGGAATCCGTTGGTCTTTCTGTAGCAATCTCAAAAATAGATACTGCCGCCGAAGAGCGAATGCCCATGTCCACTGTCATGATCCGCATTCCGGCAGAAAGTGATTCTATCCCCTTCTTTTGTTCTGTGGAGAGGATTTGGGCATCCAAGGTCTCTTTCCACCAATTTTCCAGTTCCGACGGCTTGTACTCGATTACTTTTGGCCACTCTTTGGGCAATACCTTTAAAACCTGTCCCAAAGGAGTTTGCAATCTACCATTCTTTAACGGCTGGAACGGTTCAATATCTACCGTGACATTAAGAAAAACAGAGCCAATTTCCCCTAGGGCTACCTTATCCCGATTCTTTTCCAGATGCTTTCTATCAAACTGAATCTTCGCTCCACCCAAATAACCATGAAGTGGTATATTGGCGGGTTTCCCGCTGTGTACACTGTAATCATAAAAAATGATCTCTTGTTTTCCTTTTGTATGGTCCTGAATTCTTACTTGACGATAAAACTGCTTGGACAGAGCGATCTCCACTTCTACGTCAGCTTGCTCTTCCCAGCCTTGATCGGAAGGCATAATCAGACTGCTAAATGTCACGGTTTGACGTGAACGGCTTTTCCTGCTTTCCTGCCACAGATCATAATCATGCAAGTTTCCCCCTCTCGCATCAAACCGAATCCACAGGGGATGATTCACGGGATCTGGAAGTGTAAATGTTGCTTGTTCCTTTACCTGAGCCAAACGCCTCTTCAACTCATTATACGTCTGGAAGAGAAACAATCGGTCCTGGTGATCACGCCAAATCCAGTGATTCTCAGGTCTGGCAAGGAAACGAAAGAGTATCGGGTCTCCAAACTCTTTCGGCATACTGCTCTGTACCTCGGCTATTATCGCTATGAAGTCCTCTTCACTTGCATTTTTATCAAGTTTTCCCCATTTTTCGGAAAGCTGTTTCCAGCCTCTGATCTGTCTTTTGGTGATCATGAAGTCGGTAACGGGCGCTTCTGCTACCTGGGCCAGTTCTTTCGCTCTTGCCAATTCGTATTGTTTTAGCGGTTCCATCCATTCATCCGCATCTATCAGATAATTCTGTTCAAACCGTACTGCTTTTTGCAGCAGTTCATCACGTTCATCTTTCAAACGCAGATTCCAGGACTCCCAAGAGAGGAGACGCTCGATAGCCTGTTGAAACATGTCCCGATCCCACGTTCGTACATACTGGTTTTCTTTTAAAGGGAGCCACTGTATTTCCTTTTGTTCGTTTGTGAATAATGGGAAGAGGGGCTTGAGGCCATACTCTCTCAACTTTTGCATCAATCTTGCAGTCGGATCGGACTCTTTGCGTTTTTTTGCTTTTTCGTAGTCTTGCTCCCACGATGGGTCACCAGCTTCTTGCTTCAACAACCAGCCCGGCTTTCTGCCCGCTTTCGATTCCCCTTCACCTCCCTTGCTTTTTGGATCGACAAGGGGGCTCAGATACTTGCGGCTCAAGACTTGAGCATCACCGCTCTGCCTTACAGATGAAGGGACGATACACTCGTATAATTCACGCAAGACGGTAAAAACCTCTTCAGGGATGTTTGACGAATCTCCCACATAACCATTTTGTTGCTGTTGTCTCTTTAACCTCAAGATCAGTTCCAGGCGTAATTCTTCTTTGGAGCGTAATCCGATGGATTCCTGACGGAGCAAGGTAAGCCATTCCATGTAATAGGCTATCCCGGCATTCATCATCTCATGTGTTTTCCATAGCCCTTTTCTTATGGAAAGTGCGTTTGAACCGGACTTTGTCTTCAGCTTGAGTTTCATGCTTTTTATTGCCATAAGGGACTCCCTGCCTTTCTTAGTTCGTTTATTTTCTAAATAAATTATTTAGCTGTTTCCATTATATCCAATTTTTTCTTTACCCTTAATAGTGTTATTAAGAAGGACCGCTCGGGAAGTGCCTCATAAGTCTGTTTAAGTGGTTAAGCGACTTTGCTATTTTCCTTTCTATCTAGCTCTTTTTTTCTTGGGAACGCCAACCTGCCAGACTCGCATACTCTTACCTTTCAAATAAAAAGAGACCCTTCCCTCCTGGAAAGGCCCCTTCGCGATCCGGTGTCAAACTCCGGTAAACTACCTTCGATGCCGCTTGCTGTTTCCTTCAGTTCGACTTCAAGCTTTTATCTACTCTATTTCAAACTTGCCTCTACTTCCTTCACCATTTCCTCTACGGAGATCAGCCCGCCGCCGGAGAGATACCAGAAGTCCGGATTGAGATACACGATATGTCCATCCTTGTATGCCTTTGTTTTGGAGACGAGCTCGTTTTCCACCACGTTCTTCGCGGAGGATTGTCCGCCGGCCACGACACCGCGGTCCACGACGAACAGGTAATCGGGATCTTTCTCCACGATGTATTCGAAAGAAATGCTTTGTCCATGCGTGGACACTTCGATATTCTTGTCTACCGGCGCAAAGCCAAACACGTCATGGAGGATGCCAAAGCGGGAGTTCGGTCCGTAGGCGCTCACCTTGCCGTCATTGGCCAGGATGATCAGCGCCTGTTTTCCGCTGGCAGAGGCTTTGTCATGCAGCTGCTTGATCTCCTCGTTAATCTTGGCCAAAGCCTGGTCGACTTCGGCTTCCTTGCCAAAAATCTGTCCGATGATTTTTGTATTTTCCGTAAACGAGTCCATGTACCGTGCGGTGTCCACGCCCAAATAAATCGTCGGGGCAATTTTTTGGAACTCTTCGTACATCGCCGATTGGCGGCCGGAAATGATGATCAGATCCGGCTTGATCTCGTTGATTTTTTCAAAGTCGGGCTCTTTCAGGCTGCCCACATTGGCATACTTGTCGTCCTTGAACTTTTCCAGGTACTTCGGAATGCTGGTCTTCGGCAATGCGGCTACTTCCACGCCCAGCTTTTCCAGTGTATCCAGCGTACCAAAGTCAAACACCACGACCTTTTGCGGGTTTTTCTTTACCTTTGTCTCGCCCAGCTCGTGCTTGATCGTCAATTCCTCGGCCGCTGCCGGGGTCTGCGCACCCTGCGGGGCTTCCGCTTGGGGCTGCCCTGCGGAAGCATTGGTTCCCCCGGTCGTGCTGGAACTGGAAGAGCCGCACGCTGCCGCAAAGACAGCCAGGACGGCGATCATGAATAACAAAGCCAACTTCTTCATGGTTTCACCTCATAAGAGAATGTTTTATCTTGCATCGACGGCCGCCCGAAAAGAGATATCTCCCGGTCAACCATCGAATCGATGCCGCTAAGCCAATTCCTTTGCGTCAGGAAAAGTAAATGCAAATCTTGTTGTCATCGATGTGCTGGATCGGGATGTCCATGTCGTAGACCTCTTTCAAGACGGGGGATGTGATAATCTCATCGGTCGTCCCCATTTTGACCACCTTCCCGTCCTTCAGCGCCACGATCACATCGGAATAGCAGGAAGCGAAATTAATGTCGTGGATGACGATCACCACCGTCTTCCCCAGGTCGTCGACCAGCTTGCGCAGGATCTTCATGATCTGCACGGAATGCTTCATGTCCAGATTGTTCAGCGGCTCATCGAGCAGGATGTATTCGGTATCCTGGGCGATGACCATGGCGATGAAAGCGCGCTGCTTTTGTCCGCCGCTGAGCTGGTCCAGATATTTGTCCTGCATGCTTTCCAGTTCCATGTAGTGGATGGCCTTCTGGATATGCTTCTCATCCAGGTCCGTCAGCCTCCCCTGCGAGTAGGGAAAGCGGCCAAAGGAAACCAGCTCGCGCACGGTGAGCCGCAGACTGATGTGGTTGGACTGCTTGAGGATGGAGATCTTCTTGGCCAGGTCCGTGCTTTTGCAGCGGCTGATTTCCACGCCATCGATGTAGATCTCGCCCGCATCCTTGCCGATCAGGCGGCTGATCATCGACAGCAAGGTGCTTTTGCCCGCCCCATTGGGACCGATAAAGGAGGTGATTTTCCCTTTGGGGATGGTCATCGTGACATCCTCCACCACTGTTTTAGGGCCGTAGGCTTTGGACACATGTTTTACCTCTACCATGATTTCCTCTCCTTCAGCAGCAGATAGAGAAAGTAGATGCCGCCGACAAAATTGATGATCACGCTCAGCGTCGTGGAAAAGGTGAACACTCTTTCGACGATCAGTTGTCCTCCGACCAGTGCGATGACGCTGATCAGCACGGAAGCCGGGATCAGGTACGCGTGCCGGTAGGTTTTCATGAACTCGTAGGTGACGTTGACGACGAGCAGGCCGAGGAAGGTAATCGGGCCGACCAGTGCCGTCGCGATGGAGATCAGGATCGCTACCCCGACGAGCAGCTTTTTGACGACATCATCGTAATCAATGCCCAGATTCACCGCCTGCTCCCGCCCCAGCGAGAGGACGTCCAGATACTTGGTAAACCGCCAAACATACGCAAATACCAGCACCAGCAAAATTCCGGCTATGCCGAGCAGCTTGGTATTGATGTTGTTGAAGCTGGCGAACATTTTGTCCTGAACGGCCTGAAATTCATTGGGATCGATCAGCACCTGCCAGAATGTCGCCAGGCTTTGAAACAACGTCCCAAAGATGATGCCGATCAAGAGCAAATAGTAAATATTCTGCTGATCCCGCTTAAACAGAATCTTGTACAGAAGGGCCGAGAAGAGCACCATCAGCGCTACACACAAGAGAAAATTGAGATTGCTGTCGATCATCATGCGGGCATTCGAGCCGAACAGAAAAATCACGAAGGTCTGAATCATCAAGTACAGTGAATCCAATCCCATGATGCTCGGGGTCAGTATGCGGTTATTCGTAATCGTCTGAAACACCAGGGTGGCATACGCGATGGCCCCTCCCGTCAGGATGATGGCCAGCACCTTCTTCCCCCGCAGGAGCAGGATGTAGTCCCAATTGCCGCCCGCTTTGATCGTCATAAAAATTGCCACCAAGATGAGTGCCAAAAGCGCCAGTATGCTTGTTTTTGTCCTATATGCCATATGCCTTTCTCCTCATCAGCAAGTAAGCAAAGATGCCGCTGCCGAGCACTCCAACGGTCAAACTAATGGAGATTTCGTACGGGTAGATGACGATCCGCCCCAATATATCGCAGAACAGGACGAAGACAGCTCCGAGTAGGGCTGTATGCGGCAGGCTGCTTTTCAGGTGGTCGCCCCGGTAGATGCTCACAATGTTCGGGATAATCAGACCGAGAAAAGGAATCATCCCGACGGTCAGCACCACGGAAGAAGTCATCAGCGCCACGAGAATCAGACCGATATGCAGCACCTGTTTGTACGGGAGGCCGAGGTTTTTGGAAAAATCCTCGCCCATGCCGGCGATCGTAAACTTGTTGGCGTACAGGTACGCGATGATCAAGAGCGGGATGCTGATGTACAGAAGCTCGTAGCGGCCTTTCATGATCATGGAGAAATCGCCCTGGAGCCAGGCCGACATATTTTGGATGAGATCGTATTTGTACGCGATAAAGGTAGCCAGCGAGCTGATGATATTGCCAAACATCAAGCCCACCAGCGGAATGAAAATCGTATCCTTGAACTTGATTTTGTCGAGAATCTTCATGAACGCAAACGTCCCCAAAAGGGCAAACGCGAAGGAGACCAGCATTTTGACCAAGGGACTGGCAGTGGTGTACAGCATCAGCGTTACCAGTATGCCCAGCCGGGCAGAATCCAGCGTCCCTGCCGTGGTGGGCGAGACGAATTTGTTGCGGCTCAGCTGCTGCATGATCAGACCGCAGATGCTCATGCTGACCCCCGCGATGATGATGCTGATCAAGCGCGGCAGCCTGCTCACCAGCAAAATCTCCACCTGATCGTCCGTCAGACTCAGCAGATCCAGCGAAAGCCCGCAGGCAAAGGCTGCGGGCTCGATCAAGCAATGTTAGGGCAGTCCGGGAAACCCAAAACCGCACGATTTGTTTACCTATTCACGCATAGGAATACACGATCTCATCGCGATCCTTCCGATAATCCACCGTCATCTCTTTGCCATCCAGATACCAGAGCTCATCTTCCACGATGTAAAAGGTAATGCCCCCCGCTACTGTAGACAGCCCGATGCTGTCCGGCATCTCGCGGGTAAAGCCCATGGAGTAGGAGTCCTGGATCGTGCTGCTGCCGCCGTAACGGGCAAAAAAGCGGACATAGTCCCCGGGTTGGAAGCCGCATTCTTCCTGAAACCAGGCGAGTGCAGCGGGTGTAACTGTCATGTTCATGTGAGAATGCCTCCTTCGGCAAAACCAGCAAGTGAGGGATACAGGAAAAGAGAGGGCTGCTTCTCCGGACAAATGGCACCTGGGAGACAAGTGGACGTACCCAAGGTAAAAGTCGCCATCTGCTGCGGGGAAGCAGCCTGAATCAAAGTATGCTCTACCTGTAGTATAAGGAACTTAACAGACTAATTCAATCATTTAGTTTGCAAATGTGCAGCCGATTCTTTTTCCACGGGGAACCAGCCTTCCACCGTCATCATCCGCTCCCAGAGCGGACCCGGGATCTCCAGCCGCTCTTGGGCGTCCGGTCTCACCGTCGTGGCGATCTCCTGCTCTCTTCCCTCCTGCACTTTTTCCACCCACTCCGGTTCGATGATGATGCCGCGCCCCAGCGCGATCAGGGGGACGCCTGTCTCGATGGCTGCCCGCGCATCATCGGCCGTGTAGATGGAGCCTACCCCCATCAAAGCCGTGCGTCCGGCGAGACGCTCCTGAATCTGCTCGATCCGGGTGCGGTTCGGATCGGCGCCCCGTCTCGGTTTGGACCAGAAATGCTGGAGCGATACATGGAGGTAGTCCAGCTCTTTCTCCGCCAGCGCATCTACCAGGACAAAGGTATCCTCCATCGTAATGCCATCCGGGTAGGGTTCTTCCGGGGAAAAGCGGTACCCGATGAGGAAGGGGCGTTCCGCGTGCTTGGCGACCACCCGTTTTACCTCGTCCACGACGGCCAGCGGAAAGGCGAGACGCTTTTCTCGCGATCCTCCCCAGCGATCCGTGCGGCGGTTGGTATAGGCCGAGTAGAATTGCTGCAGCAGGTAAAAGTTGGCGCCGTGAATCTCCACTCCGTCGAAGCCGGCCTCAATCGCGCGGCGCGTGGTCTCCCCAAATCCGCGGATGATCTCCTCGATCTCTTCTTCTTCCAGAGCGCGCGGCACTACGCCTGTGTCGGGATTGTCCGAGACGGCACTGGCACTGACGACGTCTCCGCCGGGAACCAGTTCGGGCGGGGCCATCCGTCCGGCGTGGAATATTTGCAGCACGGCTTGTGCGCCTTTTTCTTTGATCGTCGATGCGACCCGCCTCATGCTGGGAATCATCTCATCGCTCGTACCGGAAAATTGGCCGGGGAAGCCCTTGCCGTTTTCCGTAACATAGATGCAAGCGGTAATCACCATGCCTACGCCCTTTGCGCGGCGGGCATAATAGCGGATCTCCGCGTCGGACACCGTCCCGTCATCATGGGAAGAATAATTGGTCAACGGCGCCATGACGACGCGGTTTTTCAGCGTGATGCCGCTTCGCAGGGGGTATGGTTCAAATAGCGGTGCATATTTTTCGTTCATAGCAGCTCTCTCCTTGTTTTCTTTACATAGGCTGTCCGGATGGCAGGATCTTTACCCCTGGGCGATTTCGGCGATGATTTCGTATGAGCGCAGGCGGGCCTGATGATCATAGACCGCTCCGTTGATGATCAGCTCGTCAGCCTGCGTCTCGTCCAGAAATGCCTGGAGCTGTTCCTTCACTTGGGCCGGGTCGCCGACGATGGTCGCCTTCAACTGCGCCTCGATGCTGGCCTTCTCATAATCGGCCCACAGATCCTCCATGCTGTCCACGGGCGGCTGCAGCTTCTGCGGCTTGCCTCGGATCAGGCTGAGAAAGCTCTGCTGCTGCGAAGTAGAGAGCCGTCTCGCCTCCGCTTCGTCGTCCGCCGCGATCACGTTGATCCCGACCATTGCATGCGGCTTATCCAGCACCTCGGACGGGCGGAAGACACTGCGGTACAGCCGGAGTGCCGGGAGGATGTGGTCCGGTGAAAACTGACCGGCAAAGGCGAACGGGAGCCCCAGCATCCCCGCCAGCTGTGCGTTAAACAGACTGGAGCCGAGCAGCCAGATCGGAATGTTTAAACCCTCGCCCGGAAAGGCGCGCACGCGCGGCATCTCCGCTCCGTCAGTAGGCGGCTGGAAATAGCGGCGCAGCTCGGCCAAAAGCTCCGGAAAATCCTCCCCGCTGCTCCTGTTTTCACGCCTAAGAGCGCGGGCAGTCGGCTGGTCCGTACCCGGCGCCCGTCCCAGCCCCAGATCGATTCGCCCGGGATACAGGGATTCCAGGGTGCCGAACTGCTCCGCGATTACCAACGGGGAGTGGTTGGGGAGCATGATGCCGCCCGATCCTACCCTGATGCTGGAAGTTCCCGCGGCCACATAGCCGATGACCACGGAGGTAGCCGAACTGGCAATCCCCGGCATATTGTGGTGCTCCGCCAGCCAGTACCGGTGGTATCCCCATTTTTCCGCATGTTGAGCCAGATCCAGCGTATTGCGGAAGGAATCTGCCGGCGTCCCTCCCTCCAATACGGGGACCAGGTCCAGAATGGAAAGCGGAGTTTCGCTCAGTTTTTTCGGCTGTTTTGTCTCCTCGCTGCCTCCGTCGGTTTGATGGTTGCTGCTGCTTTTGTTATCGTTCCAATCCGCCAACACTGTTCATCCTTTCTCGGTAGGAAATGATGGGATCCCCCACCACAAAATATACATATCGGGATATTTAGATTTATAGATATGAAGAAATCGCATATACATGGCTCGGCGGTCTTCCAAACAGGTTTCCGATGCGAAAAACCCCGTCCATGTATATCACTATGCCCTACTTCCGGTGGAGCAATCCTTGTTCCTGCGGCTTGGCCGCCGGCTCTCTACAGCTCCTGGCCGATATAGCGGGACAGTTCTTGCAGCGTTTTTTCATTTCTCTTGTAATAGGTCCATTGCCCGTAGCGGTACACTTCCAGCAAGCCCGCCCGCTGGAGCGTCAACAGGTACTGAGAAACAGTCGATTGCGATAAGCCGGCCTTCTCCTGAATATGGCTTACACACACCCCGATTTTGCGGCAGTCTCCTCCTTCTTGCGGGGGAAAGTGTTTCTCCGGGTCCTTGAGCCAATCGAGAATTTGCAAACGCGTTTCATTGGACAACGCTTTAAAAATCAAGAGGGGATCCATGCGGTTTATTATATCGTGAAATTGCGATATGTCAATGAATCAAGGTTCGCGCACGTCGAGCAGCACTTTCCCGGTGCTCTGCCTGCTCTCCACCCAGTCATGGGCCTTTGCCGCTTCTGCCAGCGGAAAATGCTTGCCGATCTTCATCTTCAGCCGGCCGTCAGCCAGGTATGGCAGGACATGCCTAGCCGTCTCCCGCAACAGATGCGGCCGTTTGCTGCGGGTGGTCCCGAGACTGAATCCGAGAACCGAGCGGCAGCTGGCATGCAGGTCGATCGTCTTGATCTGTCCGATTTGGCCGCCGGCATTGCCAAAGTGGACGAGGCGTCCGTAGGGAGCCAGACATTCTATGCTTTTTTCCGTGACCGTGCCCGCGATCGAGTCCAGAATGACATGGGCTCCTTCTCCGTCTGTCCATTCCTTCACCTTTTCGGCAAAGTCCTCTGTATCTGTCGCAATGACGCAGTCGGCCCCGGCCTCCAGCGCAATCTCCGCCTTGCTGCGGCTGCCTACCGTGCCGATGACCCGTCCAGCGCCGAGCAGCTTGGCCAGTTGGGTCGCTGTGGTCCCGATGCCGCCGGCAGCCGCGTGGATCAAGACGGTCTCTCCCGGCTCCAGCCGGGCTACGTCAGCCAGCAGCCGGTATGACGTAAACGATACGATCGGACAAGCCGCCGCCGTGTCCCAATCGAGCTCATCCGGCAGGGCAAACGTGAGCATTTCATCCGCCACGATGTACTCGGCATAGGAGCCGTTATGCGGAAAGGCCATAACCCGCTGCCCTACCTGGACAGCCTCCACTTCCTCGCCCACGCGCTCGACGATCCCGACTGCATCCAATCCGGGGATAAACGGGAGCTTGCCGCCGCCCTTTTTGCCGTAGCGCGCTTTGATGTCGGCAAAATTGACGCTCGTTTTCACGACCCGAATCAATACCTGTTTGGGACCGCAAGCAGGCATCTCCACATCAGAATAAACCATTCCTTCTGTCCCGCCAAAAGCGGTTACGAGCACTGCCTTCATATCTCTGCCCCCTTTTCTTTTTGCACTCTTTTTCCATCTCCCTTTTCTTTTCCGTAAGCGCCCCCTCTCTTCCTTCCGGGCGAGCACATTGTCTCCTCTTTTTCGGGACCGGTCTGATTCGTGGAAGTGACGGCATTGGTTATACGAAGCGCGAGCGAACCAGAAAAGGAGGATGGATGGATCATGCCGGCGACAGGGTCATCGCACCGCCCCCCTCCAGTCCGATCATCGGAATTCGCACCAATCTCGATGTGGATCATGAGGAGCTGTACGAGAAGATGAACGAGGAGACCGCCAAACGAACCAATCTGCCCACTTGAAAAAGAAAAAGGCTGCCCGCGGTCGTCAGCCCTTTTTTTGTCTTCAGTGCTTCTGATTTTTCGTCTGGTTCCACTGCTTGATCTGTTCGATGATCTCCCGGATTTGCGCCTTGGCTTCCTGATGATCCGGCTCGCTGCTCCAATGCTGGATCAGCGGAGGCATCACTTTGGACATGTGGGCGTACAGGCACCAGACCTTCACCATTTCTACACGCTCGGGGGTAGCCTCCCCCGTCAACAGCTCCGTAAACTTATATACCAATTCCTCCAGCTCTGGAACCAGAGCGTCCTTCTTTGTCTCCATGCAGACAACCTCACTTTCCGGGCCTCTACCTATTGTGACCCGCCAGATGTTCTCTACATGTATTCGTATCTTGGCCCGTTTCTCCTGCTTCGTCTACTTTCCCTGCCTGTCTGCTAGTCTGCGATTCTCCTTGGCCAGCCGGACCGTAAACACCGTGCCTTCCCCCAGCTTGCTTTCGACCTGCAGGCTGCCGCCCGCCACCTGCACAATTTTTTTGGCGATCGACAGGCCCAGGCCGCTGCCCGTGCTGTTCCGGTTGCGGGACTTGTCCCCTTTGTAAAAGCGTTCAAAGATGTGCTTGAGCTCCTCTTCCGAAATGCCCACCCCTGTATCCTTCACCGTCACCACGATGTCTCCGTCATAGCGAATGCCGACAAACAGGGAGCCGCCCGGTTCGGTAAATTTGATGCTGTTGCCAATCAGGTTGATCCATACCTGATTAAGCAGATGTTTATCCGCGTAAATCGTGGTCTCCGGCAGCTCCAGGTCGATTTCCAGGCCTTTTTCCCGCCACGATGGCTCCAGCATCAAAAGCACCTGGCGGATTTGTTCATCCAATCGATACCGGACAGGCTCGTAGAGGCTCGTCTCCTTTTCCAGCGAGGCCAGGGTCAGAAGCTGCTTGCTCAGCGCGGACAGCCGTCTGCTCTCCTGCTCAATGATGGCCAGATAGTTCTCCCGCTGCTTCTCGGACACTTCGCCCGAACGGATCGCCTGGGAAAATCCCTGGATCGACGCGAGCGGCGACTGGATCTCATGAGAGACGTTGGAGACGAATTCCTGCCGCATTTCCTCCAGCTGTTTAAGCGACTGCGCCATCTGTGCAAAGTTGACCGCCAGCACGCCGATCTCATCCTTGCGCGAGATGTCCAGCTCGATGTCATACTGCCCTCCGGCCAGCTCCTTCGTGGCCTTGGTCAAACGTTTAATTGGACGGACCAAATACCGGGTAAAGACGAGGATAAAGAGAATGCTGAGCAGGAAAGTGGCCGCCAGCAGCAGGGAAAACAGAATATGAACCTCTCCGAACTGCTGCTGGATATTGGGACGCACGAACAGGGCGTAGGTTTTCCCCTCCGCCCTCAGCGGCATCCCGATGCTGTTTTTTAGCGTATTTTCAAAAAAACCGGTCACAAACAGGCTGTGCTCTTCCTCCAATATCCCCCGGTAGATATCGCCTTTGAGCACCCTGTCCACGATCTTTTGATCAATCTCCTGCTCCCGAAACGGAGCGCCAAACAGCATGCCCTCCCCGCTGGCATCCATCAAGTAGAGCTGAAAGTTCAGATTGGCAATCCGCTTCAGGTACTCGCGCACATCCATCGATTCGTTCTGTTCATATAGGGAGATGATCTCCTGGCTGATTCGCGCAATTTTTTGCTCGTTATACGCCCGCAGGTTTTTCTGGTAGTAGGCATTGGCCAGCAAAAAGCCCAATGTCCCGCTGACGAACAGAATCGCGATAAAGGTGGCCACCAGCCTCACATAGAGCGATTTCACCGTCAGCGCACCTCCAGCTTATAGCCGAGGCCGCGTATGGTGGTAATCGTAAAGTCATCCGTTTTGCCCACGAATTTTTCACGCAGCCTTTTGATATGGACATCAATGGTGCGGCTATCCCCTTCGAAATCATCTCCCCAGATCAGCTCCAGGAGCTCCGCCCGGGTAAATGTCCGATCCGGAAAGCTGGCAAGCTGGGAGAGAAGCTCGAATTCTTTCAGCGGCAGATGAATCGTTTCCTCCCCCACTTTGACGACGTGGCTGATGCGGTCAATCACAGTCTGATGAAGGATGATGATCTGCTTGCTGACCATTTTATACCGGCGCAGCAAAGCCTTGATCCGGTACAACAGCTCCTGCGGCTCAAACGGCTTGGTCAAATAATCATCAGTGCCGGCCAAAAACCCCTTTTCCTTGTCTCTGACTTCCCCCTTGGCCGTCAGCAGAATAACCGGGATGTCGTAGTTTTCCCGAATCTCCCGGCACAACTCCCAACCGTTTTTCCCCGGCATCATCACATCGACCACAGCCAGATGAATCTGTTCCTGCTCCAGCAGCCTGGACGCCGTCACTCCATCTTGCGCTGCGACGAGCTGATAGCCCTCTTTGGTCAAATAGTAGCGGAGCAGCTCCCGAATATGCGGGTCGTCGTCTGCAACCAGAATGGTCGTCTTCATCCCTATCCCTCCGTCTACGTCAATCTCAGACTGACAATCAGCACGACAGCCGCAATCGCCGCAGCGCTGGTCACGGTAACCGCCGTGAGTCGTTTTATGATCGGGGCAAAGCGTGTTTCATTCTCCTCTTTCAACGCCTTGCGCATACTTCGTGCCAACCATGTTACTAAAATCACAAACAGGAGTGCAACCATGCCGCCCGCTTCCTCCATCAGCTTCAGCCAAAGCGGCTTGCTTTTCCCGATCATGCCGGCCGTGATCATCAGCCCGATCCCGGATGCGAGGACCGCCGCTGCCGCTGCCTGCAAAGTGGGCCACACCTTCCCTTTTGTCAAAACAGCCGCCAGCTTTTGCTGTTCACCCGGCACTCTCGCTCCGCGAAGCAAAAGCATGAGTATCACCAAAGCGCCAAACCAGACGGACAAACCTGCAATATGCGTAAAATAAAGACCTGCGTACATGTGATTATCCCCTCTTCCTTTAAAAATGGTGGACAGACAAGCATGGAGCACCTCGGGCTGCACGGCAACCGAGACGATCACTCCGCAAACAATATAACGAACCACGATGAACAATAGATGAACAAAGCGTGACAAAAAAACTTTTATTGTCACCATGTTTGAAATCCCAAAATGTAAGGAAAGGGAAAGATTAGACAGATAGAGGAGGAATTTGCAGGTGGAACTGCCCGCAGCGAAAAGTCGCGACGAGATCGGGACGCTGGTCAGCGGATTCCACACCTCCTCGGTGCAAGCGGGAGAGGGAAATGAGTCACTGAAGCAGGTCGTCGGACAGATGGAAAAGATCCAGGGAACCGTCGAACATTCTCATCTGATGATCTCCAGGCTGACCGAACGTTCCGAGCAAATCGGCGACATTATCGATGTCATCCAGGGCATCGCCAATCAAACCAATCTGCTGGCGCTCAATGCCGCTATCGAAGCGGCCCGCGCTGGTGAGCAGGGGCGCGGTTTTGCGGTTGTCGCAGGCGAGGTGCAAAAGCTGGCAGAGCAATCCACCCGATCCGCCAAGCAAATCGCCGCTCTGATCATCGAAATTCAGGGAGATACGCAAGGCTCGGTCACCTCCATGAAGCAGGTGCAGGACGAGGTGCGCTTCGGACTGGACATCGTCCACGCCACAGAGGAGAAATTCGCCAACATCCTGCATACCTTGCGGGAGGTTGCCCACCAGGTACGGGATGTTGCCCACCAGGTACAGGATGTTGCACAGACGACGACCGTCCTGTCCGCAAGCAGCCAGGACATTGCTTCATCCGTAGAGGCCATCGATGAGATCGCCAAAACCTCGTCTGCCTACTCGCAGAGCGTCGCTTCGGCCGGCGAGGAACAGCTCGCCTCCATGGAAGAGGTCACCTCGTCCGCCGCTTCGCTTTCCCGGCTTGCCGACGAGATGCAGCAGCTCGTCTCAAAATTTAAGCTATAGGCACTTCATGATGGTCGCTCGAAATTGAAAAAAAGCGGGAGATGTCCTGCCGTTATCCCCGGATCCATTCGCGGTCCGGTTCGGCTGGCATCCCCCGCTTCTGCATCATGTTGGCCGGGCGGACGAATATGAAATGCGACCCGGCTGTATCTGATATCCCCACTATCTAGGCCAAGCCTTGGTTACGACCCGAAGATGCGGCGTTTTCCGTGCAAAGCGCGGAAAGAGTGTCGTCCGGAGATACGAAACGACCCAATAGTCTCCGCCCAAACGACCCGCATTAAAGCCCGCTGCCAGAATGATGCCCCCGAGCAGGATCATCCACGGATTCGAAGATACGGTACCCGCAAACAGGAACATGAAGTTCATCACCAATCCGAAGAACGTGGCGGCCGTCGTCAATATTCCGAGCAGCAGGCCCAGGCCGACCAGGAATTCGCCCCATGGAATCATCAGGTTGATCAGCTCGACATTGGGCAAAGCGAAGCTTTTCAAAAAACCGACGAAATTGGGGTACATCAGGCTCCCCGTCCCGCTCTCCATCACCGGTTTGTTGATGGCATTGGATAAATATTGGGTCGCATCAAAACCGGACGTTACTTTATGCCAACCGGCTGTCAACCATGCCCACCCGAGATACACACGAATCAAGGCTAACGCGCCGCTCGCATAGATATTCGATCGAAGCCAGTCCATCATCGCAATCTACTCCCTCGTTGATCAGTTTTCATGCTTTCATTGTACGAGAGAGCGAGGGTGCAGTAACTCAGGGAGCTCCCTGAATCGTGGAGGAGAAAACCCTGATCATTGCGTAGTGTCGTAACCCGAGGCTCTTAATACACGGTGTACGTTTGCCCGGTTTGACTGCCTTCGACGCTTTTCCGGTAGGCCTGCACGACCCTCCTGGCAGGCACGGGCTCAAAGCCGGGAAAATAGGGACCGTATGTAGATATCGATTCCTCCAGCAGGGTCGGGCTTACATGGTTAATTCTGATCCCGCGAGGCATTTCAATAGCTGCCGATTGGACAAAAGCCCTGACAGCGCCGCCGGCCATAGCCGCTGAAGCCCCCCCTTTGATCGGATCATCCATGACGATCCCGCTCGTCAACGTAAAACTTCCGTGATCGTTGACATGATGCATGCCGAGCAGGACGAGATTAATCTGTCCTTTTAATTTGCTCAAAATCGCAATCTCATTAAGCTCCGGCGTCAGCTCCAAAAGCGAACCGAAGTGTGCATCCCCTGCTGTATTAATTACAGCATCCACCTTACCCGCCCTCTGATACATGGCGGATATGCTTTCAGGGGAGCGAATGTCCACTGTGAGATCTGCTCCGTTTCGCCCCGCAGTGATGATTTCATGCCGAGATGCCAGATCGTTATGTACCGCACTGCCAATCGTACCGAACGCGCCTACGATGAGAATTTTCATTAGTTGCCCTCCCACTCTTGTTCTTCTTCGTAACGATAATACCATACCCCCCTACTGTATACAAGAGAATTTGCCGAATCGCATCTTTTCCCATCGCTGAGGGCAAAAAGCCGGAGGAAAATCAGGGATATCCCCCGCGTTTCCTCCGGCTTGCGATTTACAGCCAAAACTTTGGATAGTGCCTGTCCTTGTCCAGATTGTTCACGATCTAGCTACGCCTTGATAACGGTTACAATTCCGCTGCCTCTGCCTGCGCCATCAACTCCGCCTGCTGCAGCACCAAATCGATCGCCATTTGCTCCAGGTCCGGTGGATAGCCGTACTTTTTCAGCAGCTTCTTCACCGTAACCCTCATTTGCGCACGCACATTTTCTCGCAGCGTCCAGTCGACCTTGATGTTCTTCTTGATTGCCAGGGTCAGCTCATGAGCGATCTGCTTCAACATGATATCGCCCATCAATTCTTTCGCCGATTCATTGGATGACAGTGCGTCATAGAAGGCCAGTTCTTCCTTGATCAAACCGAGATCTTCGCCGCGTTTCATGGCAGCATTCATGTCCTTGGCCATCTGGATAAGTTCTTCGATGATCTGTGTGGTTTCGATTGTACGGTTATTGTATTTGCGGACGGCTTCTTCGAGCATCTCAGAAAACTTCCGGGACTGAACCAGACTTGTCCGCGATACCGCCTTCACTTTGCCCTGTAGCAGCCTCCGCAGCAACTCGACCGCCAGGTTCTTCTGTTTCAAGCCGCGGACATGCTCCAAAAATTCATCCGACAAAATCGCGATGTTCGGTTTTTGCAGACCGACCGCTTCTAGAATATCGACCACTTCATCGGAAACGATAGACTTGGAGATCAGCTGGTTCAACTCGGCATCCAGTTCGTTTGTGGTTTTCTTTTTGTTCTCCGTGGTAATCAGTTTGACAATTCCCGATTTCACCGCTTTGAAAAAACTGATTTCCACATGGACTTGTTCTGCGGAGGCGGTGGTGGCACACAGGGAGTATGCTCTTGCCAGTTCGGTAGTCCAGTTGAGAAAATTCCGTTTTCGCTCATCACCCAGACCCAGAACATAGTCAACAGTCTCGACAATCGCCTTCATCCGTTCGGACGATTTTTCCGAGGCAAACTTGCTGTAGTCATACCCATGCAAGAGTTCGCGTATCAGTTGCAGTCTCTCCATCATGTAGTCAACGGCCTGATCTGTGTCGATGCCCGCCGTTTTGCGGTCGTTTTCGGTATATTGCTGCAGCGCTGATTTCAGCATGTCGGCAATTCCGATATAATCGACGATCAGCCCGCCCGGCTTGTCGCGGAACACCCGATTTACACGAGCAATCGCCTGCATCAGATTGTGCCCCTTCATCGGCTTGTCGATATACATGGTGTTCATGCTCGGCACGTCAAAGCCAGTCAGCCACATATCACGGACGATGACGATCTGCAGAGGGTCGTTCACATCCTTCATCCGTTTCGCCAGATGCTCCCGGCGGCGCTTATTGCCGATGTACGGTTGCCATTCCGCCGGGTCGCTGGAGCTTCCCGTCATGACAATTTTGATTTTTCCCTCGTTATCATCGTCGCTATGCCAGTCCGGCCGCAGTGCCACAATCGCCTTGTACATATCGATCGCGATCCGGCGTGACATGACGACGATCATCGCTTTGCCAAAACCGGCATTCTGCCGCTGTTCAAAATGGTCGACGACATCCCGGGCCACCTTTTTAACCCTTTTTTCCGCACCGGCCAATGCTTCCAGACGGGCCCAACGAGACTTCAACCGCTCCCGCTGCGTATACTCCTGATACTCCGTAATCTCCTCATACTCACTGTCGATGACCGGTTTTTCCGACTCCGCCAGCTCCAGGCGGGCAATTCGGCTTTCGTAGTAGATTTTGACCGTCGTTCCGTCTTCTACCGCACGGGTCATATCGTAGATGTCGATGTAGTCCCCGAAGACGGCAGGCGTATTTTTGTCCGTCAGCTCAACCGGTGTGCCCGTGAACCCGATATAGGACGCATTCGGTAATGCATCCCTCATATATTTGGCATAACCGTATTTGATCGCTGCTTCATCGTCACCGACAGCCATTTCCGCCTGAAAACCGTACTGGCTGCGATGAGCCTCGTCCGCGATCACGATGACGTTGCTGCGTTCCGTCAGTACCGGATACTTGTCTTCATTTTCATCAGGGGTGAACTTGTGTACCGTCGTAAAGATGATTCCGCCCGACTCCACCTTCAGGAGTTCTCGCAAATGACTGCGATTTTCCGCTTGCTGCGGCGTTTGCCGAAGCAGATCCTTCGATTTGCTGAACGTACCAAATAATTGATCATCCAGGTCATTGCGATCCGTCACCACCACGATCGTCGGGTTGTTCAGGGTCAAGACGAGCTTTCCGGCATAGAAGACCATGGACAGGCTTTTCCCCGATCCTTGCGTGTGCCAGATGACGCCGATTTTCCGGTCCCCTTCGTCCATCGTGGCTCGCAGCGTACTCGCAATTGCTTTATTGGTGGCATGGTATTGGTGGTACCCGGCCAGTATTTTGTAGAGTTGTTCCCCGTCGGTCTGAAACAGCACGAAATGCTTGATGATGTCGATCAGGCGGCTTTTTTCAAACATCCCTTTGATCAGCACTTCCAGTTGGGGCAGGGAGGAAGGCGCCACGTCTTCGCCATCGATGGTGCGCCACATCATAAACCGATCCTCGTTTGCCGTGAGCGTGCCGACCCGGGCATTCACGCCGTCGCTGATCACCAGGAAGGAATTATAGGTAAAGAGCGAGGGAATCGCGCTTTTATAGGTCTGTACCTGATTGTACGCTTCACTGATGCCGACTTCTTCGTTTGAAGCACTTTTCAGTTCCAGGACGGCGATCGGAAGACCGTTTACGAAAACAACCACATCCGGCCGCTTTTCTCCCTGATTCTCTATCACCGTAAACTGGTTGACCACGAGAAAGTCATTGTTATCAATACGATCCGGGTCTGTGTCGAACAACCAGACTTTTTCCGTTGGATACTCGCCGTTTGCTGCCTGGTACTGGACGTCGATCCCGTCGGTGATCATCTTTTGAAACGCTTTGTTATTGATCAAAAGGCTCGGGCTTCGCGGCACTTCGATGATGCGGATCGCTTCCTCAATCGCCTCGCGCGGCAAATGCTTATTGATGCGGAGCAGCGCATCCCGAAGGCGGTCTTTCAGGATGACTTCGTGGTAAGACTGCCGCTCGGGATATTCTCCTTCGGGTGAGATTTCAGGGCCGTACGCTTTGTCGTAGTTCAACTCCTCAAACCATTCCAGCGCGGCTTGTTCCAGGTCGCTTTCGGTGTAGGATGTGGTGTAGTAGGCCACGTGTGCACCTCCTTTGGTCAGGTAACGGGTTTGTATTCTGACGTGTTTTCTGCAACCATTGGCAGTTGGGTTTCGTGTGAGTATTCTTGTTCTACCGGTACTCGAATTTCTCCGGACATGAGTTTGGGGAGGAGGGTGTCGCGTAAACCTTGTAGATATTGAATTTCATTAGTTTTTTCAAGAATCAACAAAAAAATATTATTAATAACTTCATCAAATTTTCTTACCAACTGAATATTAGGTACGAGAGTTTTTAAATTTTGAAATGTAGAGACTGTTATTGCATCAAACACCGCACCGTTGGCATTCTTTTGCAAGGCACTTATCATTTGTTTGGTCTGAAGGAAGATGTACTTTTGTGTAAAACCATTCTTTGCTATTAACGCATAGCAAGATTGGTTCATCGCCATATCCCTTCCCGCAATACTGACTTTCCCAACTGTCCCCCTGGCAGTAATGAAAACTGTATCAGTTTTGTATAACTTACTATTGCAATTATTCAAGCCTACCTCTGTTATCGTTTTCTCTGTATTAATTACATAAAACGAGTTTAAACAATCTTTTGGAGTGAAGAACGGTATAACTCCATTCCAATATTCAGGATTACTTGTTTTGGGTGTGCCTCCACTTAGTACATCGAATATATCTGTTGATCTACCAACTTTCCACCCCTTTGGAATCAACCCCAACTCACTTTCTTCAAACTCACCTCCACTGGACTTATACGGTTCTCCATTTTCATTCGGAAACTCAAAGTCCACAAACCAGCGTTTAAAAAGGGTTTGGGCCATTTCTTCGAGGTTTTTGTTGATGGCGTTGTTGAGTTCGATTTTGGCATCCATAGCGGATAATATTCCAGAGATTTCGCGTTGCTCCTCTAGTGGAAACCAATCAATTTCGAAATCGCCGATGATTGAAAGATTCAGGTTTTGTTGCGCCGCACCGTTAGCCAAACTTATAATTTTCTTTCTATTATTTAATAGCGAATAGAACAGAAATTTATAATCTGCTTTTGATTCTTCTACAACCATATTACAGCACGCTTGATTCGTAGCCATTTCAGTTTTCAAAATGCCTAGTTTGCCAACTGTAGCCCCATACATAGCCATGGATACCGTATTTCTAGGTAATAGCTTAGCCGAAGATTCTTTTAAAGCGATTTCTGTAATCTTCTCTTCGGTTTCATTTACATTACAGTCCCTCAATTCCTGCGTTTTAACCCAGTTAATAGTTCCATCTACAAAATACTTTTCTTGCTCCGTCCGGGAAGGGGTTCCGCCACTAGTGATTCTCTTACATAATTCCCTTATCTTATATTTCAAACCCAATCCCCCCAAGCCGCTTCCGAATCTCTTCCTCCAACTCCCGTGACTTGGCAAACTGCTCTGCCAATTCCGCTGTCAGCCTCGCCATCTTGTCCTCAAACGGCTCGCTATCCTCTTCCACATCTTCGATCCCGACATACCGCCCCGGCGTCAAGATGTACTCATGCTCCTGCACCTCCGCCAGCTTCGCCGCTTTGCAAAAACCTTTCACATCCTCATAAGTCCCCGCTTCCGCTTGACCGCGCCAGGCGTGGTACGTATCGGCGATCTTGCGGATATCTTCCGTACTCAGCTCGCGATGCGTCCGGTCTACCATATGCCCCATCTTACGGGCATCGATAAACAGAATTTCCCCGCGGCGATCGCGAAGTCCTTTCGGTGCTTTATTCTTGGCGATAAACCAGAGGCACACCGGAATCTGTGTCGAGTAAAACAACTGCCCCGGCAAGGTGACGATGCAATCGACCAGATCCGCATTGACCAGCTTGGTGCGAATCTCCAACTCCGCTGTCGTGCTGGTCGACATCGATCCGTTCGCCAGTACAAAGCCAGCCACACCGCTCGGCGCCAGCTTGTTCACGATATGCTGAATCCAGGCATAGTTCGCATTTCCGGCGGGCGGAATTCCGTAGGTCCAGCGCGCATCTTCCGTCAGCCGTTCGCCGCCCCAGTCGCTGATGTTAAAGGGCGGATTGGCCAGAATGTAATCGGCCTTCAGATTTTTATGTAAATCGTTGTGAAACGTATCCGCATGATGCGCGCCCAGATTGCCGTCGATACCGCGAATCGCCAGGTTCATTTTGCACAGTTTCCATGTCGTCGGATTGGACTCTTGTCCGTATACCGCAATATCGCCGATCCGCCCCTGATGCTCCTCGACGAACTTTTCGCTTTGCACGAACATGCCGCCAGAACCGCAGCACGGGTCGTACACGCGCCCCTTGAACGGCTGGATCATTTCGACGAGCAACCGGACGACGCTGTTCGGCGTGTAGAACTCGCCTCCGTTTTTCCCTTCCGCACTGGCGAATTTGCTCAGGAAGTACTCGTATACCCGGCCAAGCACATCTTTTGAACGGCTCGCTTCATCCCCGACTTTAAACGAAAACAGGTCGATCACCTCGCCGAGACGGGTTTTGTCCAGTGCCGGGCGGGCGTAATCTTTCGGCAGCACCCCTTTGAGCGAAGGATTCTCTTTTTCGATCGCAATCATGGCGTTGTCGATGATCTGGCCGATTTCCGGTTTCTTGGCATTGTCCTTGATGTAGCTCCAGCGCGCTTCCTTTGGCACCCAGAATATATTTGCCGCCACGTATTCATCCCGGTCTTCCGGATCGGCGTACGGCTCATGTTTCAGTGCTTCGTATTTTTCCTCGAAAGCGTCCGAGACGTATTTCAGAAAGAGCAGCCCGAGCGCCACATGCTTGTATTCCGCCGCATCCATGCTGCCGCGCAGTTTGTCGGCCATGCTCCATAATTTTTCTTCGAATCCGATGTTCGCTGTTGCCATTTTGCACTCGTCCTCTCAGAGATCGTTAGAGAAAGCCTCATGTTCTAATTCAAAAAATAGGAGAAGAAATCACGGGAAACTCGAATCGTATTGTCCCTTCCCTCCAATAGATCTGCTCTTCCTGTACCATAGGCTTTTAATCCGTGGGTTCCTTTTTCATATTTGATGGTGATTCGGTAACTTTCCCGATCGTAATTTACATCCAGGCAGTCTTTTGTTTCATTTAAAGTTAAAATGGCGATTTCACTATCCTGCATCCTTTCTTGTCCACAAATCAAAACAAAGAACAACGTATGATTCGTATCCTCGTGTTTTCGAATGAATTCCACTTCGTCTGGCGAAAAAATGAACTGCCATAGTTGAACATCTGTTCTTTGTCTTTTTATCGGAGTTGAAACATATTTTGCATATATTTGAAAATCACCTTTATTTGTTGCAATCTTGTATATTCTCCGAGAGTCCCCCGGCTCAATAATCGCAGGTGCAAGCCCATTGTTAACAAAGCAAGATAATAAAGAACCATAGTAAAAATCTGCTTTCCGAACTGCTCCCATTGCAATACCCCCTTCTTACGATTAAAACGGCATGTTCAATTACTTGTTATCAAACCATACAATTTGCTGTATATTTCCTCTTTTTCTTGCCTCCATCGACTTGTTGCTGCTTGAATCGATGTAAGGTAGATTTCTTTTTCTTGTTTATATCTTTCTACGATTGATAATTGAATCTCTTCAGTGGTCATAGGTATTTCTATCTCTGCGATATCATTTGGATTAAGATTCATCACTGTCGTTCCACGTTGGTAGCTCTGTAACAGCGCAATCCCAATCGGACTTTCGAGAAATATTTTGGCAAAATAGCTGTTAATCTGCTTCTGAAAACGTATGACGAGAATGTTCGCCGAGGCGATCACGATATGATCTGTTTCCGGAAAAACTGCCAATTTATTAACCGTTCCCCGGCATGTCATCACCAGGTCCCCAGGGAGAATTTCGTATCGTTTCACTTTCCGTTCTTCCTCGTCAATTGTTTCCAACTGATCGAGCATCACTTCTCCGTTTTCTATGTTTGAAATATTTAATACCCTTATATTTCCAGATCTTAAATCCTGCTTCAAAATAGACTTCCCCCGGAAGATGTCCGCTACATCACGTAACTTCACTTTGGGTATGGCGGCTTGTTGAAACGTACGTAATGTATCCTGATCTTCGTCCAGAAGTAAATCAATCCGCCAGTTATCCAGGTTCTGAAACTGATCAGGATGGATGGTTAATTCCCGTTCCGTGACTAGCCTCGATTTCTCCAGTTGCAGTCGCCCAAGTATAACTTGGTCTGGTGCCGCTTTGCCGAACTCCACCTGATACGTCTTGACTGACGTGAATGGACGAAACAATCCGTCCGGGAGCGAATAGATCGATTGCACGGGGGCCGATTCATTGATTAGCTTTCGCCAGTCTCCTATCGCACCGGATTGAAACATCATTCGAGCAGGCAAGGTTACGCTAATTCTGCCACCATTCTGCAAAAGAGGAAGGAGGTGGCCCACCGCAGCACTCTCAGACTCCCGAATCGATAGAACATCATCATTCATTTTCAAGCCAAAATGCGGCATCGAGAGAATCGCTCCATACTTCTCATCCAGAGGGAGCGGCTGATAGATTGACGCTTGGATGACATTGACATTCGTACAGGACGTGAAATAGGTCTTAAACAGCCTGCCGATCATGTAACTTTCCGTAAGCAACGTGATCGAAAAAGGCTGAATGCGGCTTTTCATCTCCACAAACCCTTTTATGTACTTCTCCGCTTCCGCAATCAGAATGGATCGGCATTGCTGGCGGCTGCACATGTCAAAAAACCGCTCGACGATCCCTGGATGGGCGATAATCCCGCCTGTAACCCGGTCCTGCTGCATAGTCTGCAGGGCGTATTCCAATAAGTCCATATCCTTGCCTGCATGATATAGTTTAAAGAATAAATCCCGATCTCCTGGAAAATGTCCAAGCTCTCTTTCTCCGACGCGTTCCTTCATCCATTGAAAAAGCATGTCAGGATCTGTTGATAGCTCGATGTCCGATAGTCCCTGTTGTTCGAATAACTGCTTTGTCCGGATCACACGGATTGCTTCGCGGAGCAACTGATCGCGGGTGGAGATATCATGAAGCAAGCAGATATGCCAGAACGTTTCTATCAATTTATCACCTTCTTTGGTGTCTGTTGTATTCTGTGTTGAATGGTTTACCTTACCTCAGCTAAAACCTCGTCAGGAATTTTGCCTAGAAAATAATTCTCGATATGCTCCCAGAAAGTACGATTGTCTACTTGATTCTTGAAAAGATAGGTCAACATTGCGACAGATGTCTCATGTCTCAAATGAACATTCTCCAGGATATAGTTTTTATATTTATTAGGATCCTGCAAGCTTCGTTCAATCTGTAGCTTTGAGTTAATGCGCATAAATATTTCCGGATTATCTCCCCCATTTACACGATAGATAAGTAACCCCAGAGCCTCAAGTATCCCCAGTAAAATAAACGTTTTTTCTATTTTTTGACGGTTCACCTTAGGTAAAAATATTTTAAAATCATTTTCATTTTCACCTGTGTTATGGGGTTTACTTAACAGGTGCTTCATTTCTACTCGAATCCAATCAACAAATCCCGCATAACCACTATTTTGGATTGTATATAGATCCTTAGCCTCATTATAAGTAATGAAACGATTGTAGAAGTTAGAGTGTTTCCGCATGATCCGATCGTAGTTATCTGCACTGTAGACTAAAATTGATGCTAAATTCTCACAAAAATATTTGTCACCACCCACTACCTTACGTAAATCTTTAGCAACATCGTCAATGGAAAAGTAATTTCGTTTTTTTGCATAAGATCCTAGTATATCTGCAGTCCTTTCAAGTTGTAAATGAAGTTCCGTAAAAAATCGATTCAGATTAAGTGCTTTTAAGGAAATCTCTATTTGTAATACTGGCAGCAAGTATTCAAGGAAATCTAATTTTAAACTTTCATCCTTTGAATGGAACTTGTACTTAAATTGTGGAAAGGAGAGACTATGGTATCGCCCTTCCCACAGTCCCTTCATGTCACATGAATAAATATCCCCAAACGATTCTTTGCCAACCTTAGCAATTTTCCTGAAATAATTACCATATTGTTTTATCAGAGTAGGCTCATATTCTTTTTGAACCATGAAATATTCTCTGGAAAATACACTTCGTGGTCGCGCAATGATCGGGGAGTAACCCATTTTTGCTTTAAAATCCTTTTCAATGATCAATAACGCCGTTTTTAGTTTGTTATCAATATCATCATGTAGATCGGAATTAGAACCTTGCTGAAAGATATAACGAAACTCTTCAGCATTCACTAACAAATGACGAATATTAGTACGATTCTTATCTTTTTCGAGCAGTTGAAGAACCTTATTCATTACTTGGACCAACTGTTGTTTCCGGATAGTCGATATACCATGCAGCCTGTTCACATGTACAAAATCCTTGGGTAAAAAATCAAAATATGCGTAGCCCTGCTCCAAAGCACGAGCTGCCCGGCCAATCTCCTGAACATAGTCACAAACATTTCCCGTTGGAGCAAAGTGGTATACATTTGTAATATCCGGTATATCAATCCCCATACCAAACGCCTTTGTAGCAAGCATAATCAGTGCTTCGTTATTCCGAAAGCGCAAGTAATTTGAATGTTTGCGTTCCTTATCCAAGGGCCCATAATAGGAGGTGAGATGTTTTTGTAAACGCTCGCTCCCGTAGATTTTTGCAAATTCGATGTATTGATTAATTAAACCAACCGTTGGGAAATAAACCAGCGTCTTTTGTTCCTTTGATAAGAACTGCTCGAGCCTGTACGTTAAAATTTTAAACTTTTCCACTAGATATTCGCTGAAGCGTTCCTTCGTTTGTTCTTTTTGTTTAATGCGAACGTCAATATCATCCCTTTTGATATATCCAAAATAACTGATCGGATTAATCAAATTAAGGCTATCCCGAGTTTCCGCATACATATCTTCCATTCCGCCATATATGGCAGTAGCTGTAAATGTTGCAATAGGAAATTGCATTTTCCGTTTGTTTTTTTCTTCTTTGCGTAAACGCTGCAAATAACTGCCCAAGTACCAGTAATCGGACCGAAATGCTTTTCCCCAGGTCGTAACAATATGGGCCTCGTCAATAATAAACAATCCTACGGTACGATCTCCGATTAACTGTGTAATATCAGAACGACTTAATAATGTCTCCGGTGAGATATACAGTATGGATATTTCCCCAGACTTTATCTTCTCCATGATATCTAATTTCTGAACAGGTGTAATTTCGGAATTGATCGTTGCCGAGAAAGCCACATTCCGGTTAACCAACCCTTGGACTTGATCTGTCATAAGACCAATGAGCGGGGAAATGACAATGGTCATTAGTTTATATTTTTCGGCCAAATAAATAGCCGGCACTTGAAACATCACAGATTTTCCTGCGCCCGTTGGAGAAGTAACAAAAATGTCTTTATAGGTTTCTCCTCGGTTTGCCGCCAACGCTTGCTTTACAATATCATCAATGATTTGACTTTGAGGAATCGTAACGGTCTCTTTCTTAAATTCGGGATCATGAATATCTCGGTACATTTTTAATTCTCTAAAACTGTGATAACCCCAATATTTCTTTAAAATATCGAGATATTCAGACTCATTTCGCACTGTATCTGACTTAGTCGTTTTTGTTACCAGAACAAATTCAAAATGACTGCATAAAACTTGTAGGACTAACAAACGTTCATGGTAACGATGGGAAAATGCATGTATGTCCCCGGTAACCGAAATAAGTATGTTCTTGTTTGAAAGATTATTGGATAGAAGACTTTGGGTAAGCATAAGAAACTCGTCCTCATCATCCGATAATTCTATAGCTGCATTATCGCCTTCAGCTAATTTGTTCTCCTTTAAGGAAATTGAAGGAATGGGATAAAAATTTTCTGCCTTTACGTCATCCGCATACACGATATACCATTCCGAATCAATTAATTTCAAATCTCCATAGTATTTTTGAAATACATCGTAGATCGGGTCTTGTTCCGGGTCGTTTCTCTCGACATCTTCTTGAAAGTATGTGTTCAATATCCTTAGATTTTCTGGAATTTTATACAATAGTGGAAAAGTTTTAAAATAAATGTTGTTTACTAAAATTACGATGGTGAAATAAAGGGAGAGAATTTCTTCTCCTAATACAAGATACTCTTCAAATGTACACCAAGTCGCCTGATCTTTAATGGAACCGATCTTTTGAAAAATCTCCGGGAGCAAAGCTGCTTTTGAGTTATCAAGTTCCGTAATATCGATTGATAACGGAAGAGAAAGTAATTTTTCAAGTTTTACTCCTTTAAAAAAGTCATATTGAAAGCCTTTAAATACAAGAAGAACCGGCTTATTGTTGGAATTCTGTATTGATTCCACATGCATATGAATTAATTCATTTTTGTCATATCTCACTCCGCTCAACCTCCAATGATCGTTTGTTGTGGCCACTGAAAATCATCCCGAACTGTCTTTCTTGTCATCCGTGCTCGAAGTTTTCTTATTGCCTTTGCCTCTATCTGCCTTATTCTCTCTCTGGTTACACCAAATCTCCTGCCTAGTTGCTCCAAGGTTTTGGGAATATTATCCACAAACCCAAACCGTTCAAAAATGATCTCTTGCTCCCTCGGTTTTAAATGGTTAGAGATGGTCTGATGTATCCTCGTCCGGACATCGTTTTGCTCAATGATTAATGATGGGTTAAAAAACATTTCATCATAAACGCCGGGATAGCTATGACTTTCAAAACTTATGAAATCACCAAGCGCAGTGTCTTGGTCTTCTTCTGATACATATTGATCAATAGATGTATTCCCTAAAAATCGATGTTCTACTAACTTTGCCTGTTTATAAACACTAGGTGTAATACCAAGTTGCATGCATATCTCGGTTTGGTCAGGTATCTGTCCATGTAGCTGATTTGAATGCTCTGCTCGCTTAATCCTCAATACGGTCTCGAACATGTAAACAGGAATGCGTACAGTCGTCCCTGTGTCTATAATTGCCCTTATTATTTGCTGCCGGATCCACCATACAGCATAAGTTGAAAACTGAACATCTCGATTGATGTCAAATTTCTTAATGGCTTTCATTAGACCGATCGTTCCTTCTGAGACCAAATCTTCAAAACTAAGTTGATGATTCACGACGTATTTCAAATATCTGGATGCTACCTTATGTACCAATTTCATATTTTCAACCACTAGGCGATCGAATGCAGCGGTTTCTTCTTCAACATGGAACTCATTAAGCAAATGGGTATTCTGTGGATGCGAACCGGGATTGTTTCGTAATATTTGAGTATCTTTGTTTGGAAGCCAATCCATATTGAGGATTTCATCAAGATTGAGATCATCAAGGTTATTATCGGATTTGTTAACTTTCTCAATATTGTTATAACCAAGAACTTCGAGGAAAGATTCTACATATCCGTCATCCAACTCTTGCCGAAGAGCTTCACGTAAATAATCCTTGGCATCGTTAAAGTTAATTAAATCCTTATCCCGGAATACTAATTCGAAGTCACGCAACTTTTCATTGATTTGAAAATAAGTCAATAGGATTGACCTCCCTTCTTTGATAAATGCAACTGTTATTTGTTGGGTAAATATTACCACATGCAAATTGAGTATTTCAATACTAAATTGTAGTGGCAATTGTTATAAAGAAATTGAAAAAACGAAAAAGGCAGTTTGACTAACTGCATCTCTAACCAAGGTAAATAGTCTTTCCCGACACCTTGACCTCTACCTTGTTTAATAAATTTCTCTATTTTGGCTCCGGTAATTTGCCGTTTACGCTTGGCCATTTACTCACTCCTAATTCAAATTCAAAATCAAAAGGGGCTACCCAAAGGCAGCCCCAAAATGGAGTCATGATGTGAATCTATGCTGTAGCATCTGTCGACGTAATAGAAGAGCCGTTACTACCATTAAGCTCAGTCTAATACATTATTTTCTTAGTCTACAACATTATTTTTACAGTCTAATACTTTATTTTCTGAGTCTAAAACACTATTTTCAGTGAACAACATTTTGAGGGTTTTACGCTCCCCCCTACTCCACCGTCACACTCTTCGCCAGATTCCGCGGCTTATCAACATCCAGCCCGCGAGCAGCAGAGGTGTAGTAGGAGAGCAATTGCAAGGGAATGACGGTCAAAATCGGCGTCAGCATCGGTGTGGTCGCCGGGATGTGAATCACTTCGTCCACCGATTTGGCCAGCTCCCGGTCGCCTTCGAGGGCGAAGCCGAGCACATGGGCGCCGCGCGCTTTCACTTCGACGATATTGCTGACCATTTTCTCAAAAAGATCGGACTGCGTAGCCAAGGCCACCACCGGAACGTTCTCCTCGATCAGCGCGAGCGTGCCGTGCTTCAGCTCGCCGGCCGCATACGCTTCGGAGTGAATATACGAGATCTCCTTCAGCTTCAGCGAGCCTTCCAGGGAGACGGCGTAGTCCAGTCCGCGCCCGATAAAGAACAGGCTGGTCGCCTCCTGGATCGTGTGGGCGTATTGGCGGATCGGCTCGACGTTTTCCAAAATGGCGCCGATCTTCGCGGGCAGCTCCTGCAGATGATCGACGGTAGCCGCGATCTCGTCCGCCGGCAGCGTTCCTTTGACCTGCGCAAAATACAAAGCAAACAGATACAGCGCGATGACCTGCGACGTATAGGCCTTGGTCGAAGCCACCGCCACTTCCGGTCCGGCCCAGGTAAAGATCACCTCGTCGGCTTCCCGGGCGACCGAGCTGCCGACGACATTCGTGATCGCCAGCACCTTGACGCCGCTCTTTTTGGCTTCGCGCAGCGCCGCCAGCGTGTCGGCTGTCTCACCGGATTGGCTGATGACGATCATCAGGGTCTTGTCGGTGTAGATCGGGTCGCGGTAACGGAATTCCGAGGCTACTGCCACTTCTACCGGGACGCGCGTCCATTTTTCCAGGACGTCCTTGCCGACCAGTCCGGCGTGCATGGAGGTTCCGCAGGCCACGATGTACAAGCGGTCATAAGCGGCCAGCTCGGCATCGCTCATCTTCAGCTCGGGCAGGATGACCCGTTTGTTCTCCTGGTCGATCCGCGCTCCCATCGTGTCGCGCACGGCTTGCGGCTGCTCGTAGATTTCCTTGAGCATAAACGAATCGTAGCCGCCTTTTTCCGCCTGGACCAGATCCCAGTCGACGCGGAAGATCTCCCGCTCGATTTTTTCGCCGGTCTGGGCATCCATCAGCTGTACGCCTTCGCGCGTCAGGACGGCCATCTCCCCTTCGTTGAGGATGTAGACGTCGCGGGTATGCTCCAGAAGCGCAGGGATGTCCGAGCCGATGAAGCTCTCTCCCTCGCCGACGCCGACGATCAGCGGGCTGGCGAGACGCACAGCGACCAGCTTATCCGGCTCGTGCTCGGTCATGATGCCCAGCGCATAGGCTCCGCGCATGCGCTGCACCGCCTTGCGCGCTGTCGAGACGATATCGCCGTCGTAGAGATCAGCCAGGAGGTGGGCAATCACCTCGGTATCGGTCTCCGAGACGAATGTGTATCCTTTGCTGATCAGCTCTTCCTTGATCGGCATGAAGTTCTCGATGATGCCGTTGTGTACGACCGCAAATTTGTGGCTGGCATCGGTATGCGGGTGGGCATTCTCGTCAGACGGCTTGCCGTGGGTCGCCCAACGTGTGTGTCCGATCCCGGCATGGCCCGCCAGCGGTTGGGCAGCCAGCTTGCCTTCCAGCACAGCCAGACGTCCCTGCGCCTTGTCTACCAAAAGCCCCTGCTGCGTCAAAACGGCGATCCCCGCCGAATCGTATCCGCGGTACTCCAGCTTTTGCAGTCCTCCGATGATGATCTCTTGCGCTTGTTTATCGCCAATGTATCCTACAATTCCGCACATGTTTGCAAGTCCCCTTCCCGTAGGCGGGGACACAACCCGGTGTCGATGGTACGGGGGTTGCGCCCCCGCCATTCCGTTGTCTTGTTGTCTATTTGGTAACACGATCTGTTTCACAAAAAAATTGATATCGTGCGCGGGTCTTGTGCAACAAGTTGCCCTGTTGTTTTGCCCCCGCGCTCCGCGGCCGCGATATCCGACCGGGAGGCATCCGCCGAACTCTTCGATAAACCTCCACCTCGTCCACTACACTCCACGTCGGGCAGCTGTAGTGCTGGCGCTTATCCTACCGTTTTTCTCGATTCAGTCGCTGTTTTTCTTTTCCGGACATTCCCCCTTTTTCTTGTCAGCCCAGGCACATTCCACACTTTATCACAACTGGACGGGCTTCACAATCATTCTTTTGTCATAATCGCACTCGCCAGCAAAGCGGGACGGTCAGCACTAAATTGGGAGCCTGTAATACTTGTATGCAAAAGGGAGTGGCATCGTACCACCCCCCCTCGCAAATTAGACGAGTTCCTTTTTCACGACTTCGACGATTTCGTTGACCAGCTCTTCCAGCTGCGCTTCGTCCGGGCCTTCCGCCATGACGCGCACAATCGGCTCCGTACCGGATGGACGGACGAGGACGCGGCCGTTGCCAGCCAGCTTGGCTTCCACTTCCCGGATCGCCTGTTCGATCGCTTCGTTGCCGTTCAGCTTGTTCTTGTCTTCCACGCGGACGTTGACCAACAGCTGCGGGTATTTGACCATAACCTGCTTCAGCTCGGACAGCGGCTTTCCTGATTCCTTGATAATGTTCAAAAGCTGCAGGCCAGTGAGCAGGCCGTCTCCCGTGGTGTTGTAATCGAGGAAGACGATGTGGCCGGATTGCTCGCCGCCGAGGTTGTAGCCCCCGCGCAGCATCTCTTCCACGACGTAGCGGTCCCCTACGGCCGTTTTGGTCGTATTGATCCCGCATTCCTCCATGCCTTTGAAGAAGCCCATGTTGGCCATGACTGTCGTCACGACGGTGTTGTTGTTCAGCTTCCCTTTTGCCTTGAGAGCACGTGCGCAAATCGCCATGATGTAATCCCCATCGACGATTTCGCCATTCTCATCCACGGCGATACAGCGATCCGCATCCCCGTCAAAAGACAGGCCCAGATGCGCCTTGTGCTTCAGGACCTCCTCCTGCAAGCGTTCAGGATGGGTCGATCCGCATTGTTCGTTGATATTGACGCCGTTTGGATTCGCCCCGATGGTGACGACTTCCGCCTCCACGTCGGCGAACAGGCGGGCTGCCAGCGAAGAGACTGCACCGTTGGCACAATCGAGCACGACCTTCATGCCGTCAAAGCGCTCCGAAACAGTACCCTTCAGGTGAGAGAGGTACTTTTGTCCCCCCTCCAAAAAATCCAGCACCGCTCCGATGTTCTCGCCAGTCGGACGCGGCAGCGTATCCTCGGCAGCATCCAGATACTGCTCGATCTCCGCCTCCACCTCATCCGACAGCTTGAAGCCATTGCTTCCGAAAAATTTAATCCCATTATCCGGGAAGGGGTTGTGAGAAGCCGAAATCATGACACCGGCATCCGCTCCCAGAGCCCGCGTGAGATACGCCACTCCAGAAGTAGAGATGACACCCAACCGGACCACTTCCGCTCCAACCGAGAGGAGACCGGACAGCAGCGCGCTCTCCAGCATCTGACCGGAGATCCGCGTATCGCGCCCGATCACTACCTTGGGCTTGCCTTCCTGTCTATGTCTGGTGAGAACATACCCGCCTATGCGGCCGATACGAAACGCCAACTCCGGCGTCAACTGCGCATTGGCGACTCCGCGCACACCATCTGTTCCGAAATACTTCCCCATGTTTGTCCCTCTTTTCTTTCCTTGTACAAAACAGCTTATGCCCAGAACTATCTTTTGGTGATTTCGACTGTGACTTTCGTGATGACGTTCTTGGCCGGCTTCACGTAATCCGGCTGATTGAAAATATAAGTGACAGGAACCTCGTACACCCCAGCCGGCATGTTGCTGACATCCACCAAGACCTGCACATCTTCTGGTCTTAGTGTCTCCAGGATGGACGGTGCGCCAACCGCATCCACGTCCATCGTGGACATTTCCTGTCCATCGGCGGAGAGCACGCGCGCCTGCATATCTTCAGCGAGGCCGCTGATCCGGATGGGCAGCTTCTCCATTCGTTTGGTGGCGGACGGTACGACCTTCAGGGCAATCTTCAGGTAATCCGGCTCCACCTTGACGATGTTCTCCAAGACCGGCATCTTCCGCTCAATCAGACGATCTGAGGTAATGTCACTGAGATCCACTTCCGGACCCGGGTACGTCTCCGGCTTCAGCGCATCGATGACTTCTTTCGGACCGTACACCGTTACCTCATCCACATTCGTTTCCACACTAGCCAAACTATAGCCATCGGGCAATTCATTCGTCAAGTTTAATTTAATGGGCACCTGGACATACGGACTGGTGACGGGCACGCTCACCTCCGCCGTGAGCGGAATCACTTCCGCTCCCTGCAAGGTATTGCCCGACTTGTCCATGACCTTCAGCGGCACCGTGGTTTTGATCGGCGAGGTCGCCCCTTCGAGATCGACCGGAGCTTTGACCGCTGCCACCCGATCAGCCTGGCTCTCCGGCACGCGCACCAGGACCCGGAACGGCTTGACCAAAGGCTCTCCGGCTTTGTACCCAGGCGCCACCTGTCCCAGCAGCTCCACGGTGACCTCCCGCTCGACCGTTTTCTTTTCCTCCAGCGTCACCTCGACGATGTTCGGAATGACACCCACCCTCACATCGTCGGGAAAGCCTTTGTGCTGGACCGGAACGCGGTGCGTCCCCTTCCCTTTGTCCATCAGATCCACGTATACTTCGCGGGAGTCTTGCGGGAGCAGATTATGCTTGTAAAACGGATTGTTTGTCTCCAGTGCGAGCTGCACCGTTCGCGGCATCTTGGCCACATAGAAGCGATCGGTATCGTATTTCACATGCAGTACGACACTGTCTATCAAAAGAGGCGGGGCGGAATCGGTCGAAGTGGCGGATTCCCCCTCCAGGTTGACCACCGTCCACAGCATGACAGCCAACAAAAGAGCAACCACACGCGCAAACCAATGACTGTTTATCCACTTATCCATTGAGTTTTCGCCTCCACTGCCACAGACTGCCAGATTTGCTCTTCAGGGCCGGATGCAGCTTCCCGGTAAGCAGTTCGGCCAACTGCTCCTCGGTCAGATTTCGGTTCATTTGCCCGTTTGCCGTAAAGGAAACCTGTCCCGTCTCCTCCGACACCACGATGGCCATGCCGTCAGAGACCTCGCTTACCCCGATAGCGGCGCGGTGACGGGTGCCTAGCTCTTTGGAGATGGTGCTGTTTTCAGAAAGGGGCAAATAACTCGCTGCTGCCAAAATGACGTCTTTTCTCATGATGACCGCCCCATCGTGCAATGGCGTATTCGGAATAAAAATATTGATTAACAGTTCAGAACTGACTCGGCCGTTTATGGCAATTCCTGTCTCGACGAAGTCATTCAGGCCGGTTTCCCTCTCGATGACGATCAGCGCTCCGATCCGGCGCTTCGCCATATACGTGACGGCCTTGCATACCTCCTGCACCACCCTCGCCACGATTTCTTCATCCTGGATGGCATTCGTTCGCGAAAAAAGCTTTCCTCTCCCGAGCTGTTCCAACGCCCGGCGCAGCTCCGGCTGAAAGATGATGACGATCGCCAGCACCCCGAAGGTAAAGGCTTGCGACATCAGCCAGTGCAGGGTGGTGAGCTGAAAATACTTGCTTGCCAGCCAAGTGATGATAATGACCATGATCCCCTTGAGCAGCTGTACAGCACGCGTCCCGCGGATCAGCATGATCAATTTATAAATCACGTACGTGACCAACAGAATGTCGATCCCATACCGCAATATATCTCCATAGTCCAGTGATATCATAACGAAGCCCCCATGTCTCGCTCCATCTCAATGCAGTCGCTTGAATCCCTGCGGAAAAAGCACGGCTTCTCGCGCCGTGCTGAACATCTTGTACTCTTTATTTTCTCTTATGGGAAGATGGGAAGCAAGTCATTTCCAATATTTTTCACCTCATACCAGATCCAATCGAAGATAGCCTCGATCGATTCGGCGCTGCCGGCGACCTGTGCTGTAGACGCCAGGATCACCTTGCCCTCGATGGCCACGACATTCCCTCTCACTTCTCCCAGCACTTCGACATTCCCATTCCGTACGACCAGATCGCCATCAATCGTCGTACCCGCGGGCACCACCACCACATTGCGCGAACGGTCGATTTTCAGCTTATCCATGCTGGAGGAAGCGATTTGCAGGGTATTGTCCCGTTCGTACCACGAGGCAATCGCGCTGCCCGTCATCAAAAAGAGAAAGACCGCGGCCGCTGTAAGAAATGGATGGTTGCGCAACCAGGCGGAAAACCGCTTTTTCTTGGTCGGCGCAGGCAGCTTCGCCACTACCCGGGATGTAAAATCCGCAGAGACGTGTATATGAGACGCACTTTGTAAAAAGGCGATCGCTTTTTGCAGCTCATGAAGATGTCGACGACAAGAGCCACATGTTTTTAGGTGGGACTGCAGCTGCTGATTGGACAATTCGTCAATGTCTTCATCCAGAAACTCGTGAATGAGGACGATCATTTCTCGGCATTCCATCGTGACTACTCCTTTCTTACATGAATCGCAGCTTGCTGCGCAGTGCTTCCCGTCCTCGATGGATACGGGTTTTTATCGTCGTGACCGGCAGCTTGACGATCTCACTGATCTCCTGCAGCGACAGGTCCTCGATATAACGCAAAATCATAATCGACCGATACTTGGGTGACAGATGTGTCAAAGCCTCCTGCACCGTTTCCTGCAATTCTTGTGTGACCACTTTGTCCGCAGGGTTTTTTTCGTTGGAAGACAGGCGGGAATACCAGTCCATCCCCTGTCCCGGTTCGACTTCTTCATCCAGGGAAAAGTCAGGCCGCTTTTTTCTCCCGCGGTCAATGCACAAATTGGTCGCTATGCGGTAAATCCACGTGGAAAATTTGAAATTCTCGTCGTATGTGTGCAAGTTCGCGTAGACCCGCAAAAAAGTCTCTTGCGCAATATCCTCTGCATCCTGACGGTTGCCCACCATCCGGTATGCGAGCTGAAATATCTTGTCTTTATATATATCGATTAACTCAGCAAACGCTTCGCGGTCTCCGCTCTTGGCACGCTGCGTTAATCGTTTTTCTACAAACTCCATGCGATCCTCCCCGCAATACCGTATTTCTTATATACGATTGATACTGCATATGGTTTCAAATTTAGGTGTGGGTGCACACCGCCATTTTTTCGGGAATAACAGGCATAAAATGGGGGTTGTCTTTCTATAGTAGTGATGGCACCTTTTTGATCCTATCGGTTAAGGAGTGTGAACAAAATGACTCAGGATGATGTTCTTCTCCAGATCGAACAACTGCGCCAACAGCTGAATGAAAAGTATAAAGAACAGGAAACCATCACGACCGACATGATCGAGCTGAGTGTACGCCTTGACCACCTGCTCAACCAACTGCATCTCCATCCTTAGTAATGTACCGCTTTCCCTATCGCATGTAAAGATGTGGAAATGAAAAAGGAGAGGATCCCGCCTCTCCTTTTTTGTTATAAAAGTTTATCTCCAAAGGCGGAGCTCATGAGGGCCACAGCGACACGCGCCGTTGCATTTTCCCTGTCGAGAATCGGGTTCACCTCGACAAATTCCGCAGAACAGAGAACATCCGCCTCGGCCAGCATCTCCAGGGCCAAATGCCCTTCACGGTAGGAGATCCCGCCTATGACCGGAGTGCCTACGCCTGGGGCGTCATGCGGGTCCAGACCATCCAGATCGAGACTGAGGTGTACCCCATCGGTCTGTCTCGATACATGCGCGATTGCCTCTTCCATCACACGGGCCATCCCCAGCTTGTCGATCTCGTGCATCGTAAAGACCTTCAGACCGATTCGCTTGATCAATTCCCTCTCCCCGCGATCCAAATCACGCGCCCCGATAATCACGACATTTTCAGGTTGCAGCTTTGGTGCGAAGCCTCCGATGTTGACCAGCCGCTCATGTCCAAATCCGAGGCTTGCAGCCAGCGGCATGCCGTGGATATTTCCTGACGGAGAGGTTTCGCCTGTATTGAGGTCGCCATGGGCATCGAACCAGATCACGCCGAGGTTTTTCTTATGGCGTGCGACGCCGGCCACGGTGCCGAGGGCGATGCTGTGATCGCCTCCGAGTACGAGCGGAAAGCGCCCTTCTTGCATGATCTCGCTGACCACCTCAGCCAGCTTCGTATTGGCCTCAACCACTTCGTCGAGGTATTTGTGATTCTCTGTTTCCGTAAAACGATGAGGTCGGGTGACGGAAATGTCTCCTCTGTCCTGGATGTTCAGGCCCATTTGTTCCAAGCGGGCGACGACGCCGGCGTACCGAATCGCACTAGGTCCCATATCTACACCGCGACGATCTGCTCCCAGATCAAGCGGCACCCCTACGATACTGATGTTTTTGTTCATGAACCTGACTCCTTTCCTGGGCTGCTTTACTGTTACTTATTGTAGCCTTGAAAGGAGAAATGACTCAACTCGACACAAATCTGCATAAATAGTACGCCTGCTCCCGCATGCAAGCCTTCTGCAAGCATAAAAAAACAGCCCGTCGGCTGCATTTCGGTGTCATCTCTGTTATGGAGCGGGTGATGGGAATCGAACCCACGCGACCAGCTTGGAAGGCTGGAGTTCTACCATTGAACTACACCCGCATGATGGGGATGTCTTAAAAAAAAAAGCAAATCCCAATTTCATTCATGGGATAAAAAAAATGGTCGGGAAGACAGGATTCGAACCTGCGACCCCTTGGTCCCAAGCCAAGTACTCTACCAAGCTGAGCTACTTCCCGACACCTTCATTTTACGTCGTAAAATAAAGTGGCGTGCCCTGAGAGATTCGAACTCCCGACCTTTTGATTCGTAGTCAAACGCTCTATCCAGCTGAGCTAAGGGCACATGTATGTTATTATTCGCAAATCTCAACAGTACAAATCCTTTGGGTAAAAGAACTGGTGAGCCATGAAGGACTCGAACCTTCGACCCTCTGATTAAAAGTCAGATGCTCTACCAACTGAGCTAATGGCTCAAAACAAGTGGCTGGGGTACTAGGATTCGAACCTAGGAATGACGGAGTCAAAGTCCGTTGCCTTACCGCTTGGCTATACCCCAATGATAATGGATAACTGGTGGGGAGAGACGGATTCGAACCGCCGAACCCAGAGGGAGCAGATTTACAGTCTGCCGCGTTTAGCCACTTCGCTATCTCCCCGTTGAAATGAAAAAAACGTGTTCAACGATTCAAGATATGGTGGAGGCTGACGGGATCGCTTCCACTTGCGACACTGCGTCGAATCATCTTCGCAAGCGAGCAAGATCTGAAGTACCCGAGCAATGCTCCTCGTTCTTCATCGAGGGTGAACCGGTACGGGAGATCCCGTTTCCGATCGCCGCGAATAAGAATATGGTGGAGGCTGACGGGATCGAACCGCCGACCCTCTGCTTGTAAGGCAGATGCTCTCCCAGCTGAGCTAAGCCTCCAGATACCCCTCAACAGTTGTTTTGGGGTCCCCGCAAAGTGCTCGGTGTCGCTACAAAGCATTCCCTTCACTTTGCGGGGTAGTATGGTGACCCGTAGGGGATTCGAACCCCTGTATGACAGCGTGAAAGGCTGCTGTGTTAAACCGCTTCACCAACGGGCCATCTTACATGGTGCTCCCGACAGGAATCGAACCTGCGACCTCTTCCTTACCATGGAAACGCTCTACCTACTGAGCTACAGGAGCGAGTGATATGGCTCCTCGGGAGGGACTCGAACCCCCGACCGATCGGTTAACAGCCGATTGCTC